>JAZQWE010000200.1:0-4199 GCA_045632225.1 Eubacteriales bacterium
TTAACGCCGTTGATGGTGATAACAGAGCAACCGCCGGTGAGCTCGTTTACATTAAAGTCGCTGTCAGGGAACTGAATCTTCTGAGGAACATTAGCCTCGCCCGTGATAGGATGTCCCCAAGGGCCGGTAAGATCATCGGTAAGGCACTTGATTACAAATGCTCTCTGCTCACCAAAGCCTGCGGGGTCATCAACTTCACCGTTTACTTTGTGCCACTCATCATCAGGCTGGCTACCGATAAAGCAATACCAACCTGCATACTCTGCACCGATTTCTTCAGCGCTGAAGTAGTGAATTTCGGGCGACCAAAGGTGAGAAGAATATTCCTGTCCCTTTGCGGGCTTATAAATCTGTACACTGGTAGCTGTTGCAAGGTCGCCAAGGTTAGCCGCTTTTACAAGCTGAAGTCCCTGACCTGCCGCAGTTGCAATATAGTAATAGAAACCGTCATGGTAGAAGAGCCACGGGTCTGCACCGTTGGGATTGTTTCTTACAAGGCTTGTAAAGGTCTGAGTACCTTTCACTTCCTTGTTAATATCAAAACCGTCACCAACATAGAGTGTGCTTGTCATGTTGCCGTTTATGCCATCGGTGCCCTTGATTTCAACAATGTGAGAAAGGTCGCCGCCGTTAACGGTTACGCTGTATGTGCCATTGAGTGTACCTGTCTTAAGGTCGGTGGGGATAATCTTGCCGTAGATGGTACCGCCGTTAATAGTGATGTCCATCGAACCGCTGTAGGTATAGTCGCCCGCCATTGAAGTACCAACGATACCTGCAGTAAATGTACCGCCGTTTATAACGAGAGCGAGGTTACCGGTGTGCGCGGTGTTTGTGCCAAGAGTAATTCTTTCAAGATATGTACCGCCGTTAATGGTCATGGTAAGGTCAGCATTTACGGGTACTGCCGCAGAGTTACCAAGACGAACTCTCTGCCATGTACCGCCGTTGATTGTAACATTACCGCTTACATTTTCAACAACTTCGTATGTACCGCCCACGATTGAGGGGTAAGTAACATTGCTGCCGCTGTAAGAACATACAATATCAGCACCTACAGTCATATCATAGTATGCCGCAAAGATACCGCCATAGTTCTTTTCGTTAACGAGGTTGATGCCGTCGATAAGAGTTGTACCGCCACAGTAGAAGTTACCGAGAATAACGATTTTTGCATCGCTTGTCTTACGGTAGTCCACACCCTCATATACAGAAGTAATAACAACATCACCGCTGTGCTTGGGCGCGATAAATGCAGAAGGAATGGTGTAAGGACCGCATACAACGATTACACCGTCGTTGTTACCGATTGCCGCATAAGCGTCTGCAAAGGAGCCGCCTGCCGCAGTTACGCTTGTACCGTTGCCGCTTGCGCCGTCTTTGAGATAGTAAACAACAGTATTGTCCATATCAAAGAGACTTGCCGCCGCACCAAGAGTTTCAGCGCTGAACTTTTCGGTATCCATCTTAAGGGTACCGTTTACATTATTGCCGCTAACCTCATGCGCTTTAACCTCGCCGCCGTAAAGGAGGTAGGAAAGTTCGCCTGTTACATTGTTGAAAATAATCTTGTCAACAGTGCCACCGCTAATAGAGATATTAGCCTTTGCAATGGTGGTATCGGTGGTCTTGATAGTGCCAACAGTACCGTTTACAACTTCAACAGAAAGTTCGCTTGTGCCACCTGTGATTGTACCAACCTTTGCACCGTTGATGTGAACCTTGCCTGCAGAGGTGATTGCGGAATACTCACCGCCGTAAAGTTCTGCAGAGCCGGAAATGGTGTAGGTACGGGTGCCGCCAACCGATGCTTCGATAACAATGTTACCCTTGGTTGCATCAACATTTGCGGTACCGCCAAGGCGTATATCGCGGAATACAGTTTCGCCGCCGAGGGTATATGTGCCCTCAAACTTAACGGTAGTAGTTTCATTTTTGCCTTCTACAACAACTTTTACATCGTGTGCAGGCTCAACAAAATCCTTAACTGTTACAGTATCAAGAACAACCATAACACTTTCGTTCTTTGCCGCCTTTGCAAAACCATCTGCGAAAGAAGCAGGGTCGCTTTCAGAAGCGCCGCTACCCTTTCCGTTGCTCTTTACATATACTCTGGAAACATTTTCTACAATTTCAAAACCTGCGCCAAAGGCTTCAATCTGATCCTTGGTGTAATATGCCGCATCGTAGTAAAGGATGTCATCTTTGTTAGCCTTACGCTCCATAGTTGCAATATCGGTGCTTGCAAAAGAAGTGGTAAGAGAACCGATTTTGGTTCCGAGAACGGAAATCTGTGCAGAGCCGACAACATTATTAACATTTACGGTGCCAATTTCGCCACCGACAAAGTTAACAACCGCATCGCCCTCAAGTCTTCTTGTAACTTCACCGCCGGTATAGAATTCACCGATTGTACCGCCGGTAATGTTTGCATTGATGCTTGTTGAAATCTGATTTGATACAGAGCCGCAGTAAACCTTGCCGATTTCGCCGCCGCTGATATCAACATAGTGTGTACCGGTAAAAGTAATACCCTTTGCGCCGGTACCCTTCTGACGGGAACCGCCGATAACGAAAGTGTATTTACCGCTCTTAATTGTGATGTGCGAGTCAAGGTCGTTTACGCAGTCATCGAGAGGACTCTGGTAACCGCCGATTACATAAATTGTGTCGCCGGTATCGTCAAGTGGCTTGAGTGTAACATTTTCATCAAATGTAATGTGATTGTACTGTGCAACAAAAACAAGTGACTTTGTATACTCAATGGTGATATTCTTAAAAGTAGTATCGCCGTTGAGATAGTAACGAAGACCGCTACCGAAAACAAGTTTTGCACCCGTTTCTTTTGCAAAGTCTTCCATACCGTCATTTGTAGTGAGTTCAAAGGGTACGGTATGCGCAAGTTCCTTGGGAGTGCTTCGGAACTCGTACGCGTTTGTGAAAACAATAACCGCTTTTTCAGCTTTTGACTTTTCTGCATAACGGCAAGCCTGAGTAAAAGTCTTTACCGCGCTGTCAGCAGAAATACCGCTGTAATGGTCATCGCCTGTTTCGGAGTTGACATAGAAGTATTCAACATCTTCTGCCGATGCGCAAACAGTAAATGCGCAGATGACAGAAAGCATAAATACAACCAAAGCAACTAAACGAATGCAGTTTTTAGTTGTTTTTTGCATAATTTAACCTCTCTTTAAGCAAAATTTGTCTACAATGCCATTATATCATGTAAAGTGTCAATAATCAATTCAAAAAGTTTTTATTTTGTTGTAAAATTTAGTACACAATGTAAAAAAACGCGCCGCACGGCCAAATCCATGCGGCGCTTTTTAATTTTTTACATATTAACTGCGCAAAGTTTAAGCAAACGGATAACATCAATCAAAGATACTACACCGTCGCCGTTCAAATCCATGCCGCCGTTTTCAAAATCTTCATCAAGATAACATTTAAGCAAAGCCAAAGCATCCAAAACGGTGACGCTTCCGTCGCCGTTGAGGTCACCGTTAACAGCGTAGGGATCTGTATACTTAACCGAAAGCATTACAGCATCACCGCCGCCGGTTCCGTTAACCTTTAAGTAAAGATTTTGACCGTCGATATTATCAGTTCCCATCGCCGAAACAAGTCGAGTTCTCGCAATCGGGAAAGAAAGCACATTGCTTTCGGGAACATCAATTTGATTGATGTAAATAATTTTTGAAAGAGAGTCCGCAGATGTGTCTGTAATTTCTTCTGTGGAAAGCATTACGGTAAGCTGACCTTCAAGCTGTAATTTAGAAAACTCAACGATAATAGTTCCGTTTTCACTATTCTCTTCACCGTTTGCATCAATATATTTGTCAAAAGAAATATCTCCAAGAACGATTTCAACCTCTAAAGCAAAAGCATTGCAGATAAGCAATGATGTCATGACAAAAACAACCGCAAGGAACGCAAAAATTATTCTAAAATTTTTCAAAAACATATTCCTCCGTTTAAACATTCGCTAAACAGTATACCACAAAGTTTTTAGCAATGTAAACTGTACAAAATCATGCTCTTGCATCTTTCATTGCAATGCGAGTAAAAATTACGCACGCTTCACTGCGCTTAATCGAGTCTGTGGGTCTGTAGTTGCCCGTATTTGCGTCGCCGCCGACAATGCCCGCCTGATAAAGTTTCATTACCGCGCTGTAGCATGCCATATCGCTTGTTACATC
>JAZQWE010000201.1:0-2483 GCA_045632225.1 Eubacteriales bacterium
CATAATATTCGGTGACTATGACGCAGAGGTCACACCCGTTCCCATTCCGAACACGGTAGTTAAGCTCTGCAGTGCTGATGATACTTGGTGGGAAGCCGCCTGGGAAAGTAGGTCGTCGCCGGAACAAAAAGAACACTTGCACTTGCAGGTGTTCTTTTTTGCTTGGGGACAGAGAAATTTTTGTGAAGGGACGGGGCATTTTTGTAATCCGAAGGTGCACAAAAAATGGACCTGTCCCTAAGCCGCGGTAAAACTCTTGACATGTACTTGCTAATTCTGTGAAAAAAAGGAAAGAATTTAAATGACTCAACACACAACAGAAAGAAAAGAATTCTGGAAATTACTGATTACACTTGCGCTTCCCATAGCTTTTCAGCATTTGCTTATCAATTCTCTCACTTTTATAGATACACTGTTTATGAGCCAGCTTGGAGATGTTGTTCTTTCGGCATCAGGTATGGCAACACAGTGGAACTGGCTTTTAACGATGATATGTTTTGGAATTTGCTCGGGATTGGCACTTTTTATTGCTCAATATTGGGGTGCCGGTAAAATTTCGGATATACATCGCACATATAGGGTTGCGTTGCTTTGTGCACTCAGCGTTGCAACTGTTTTTTTCTGGTTGCTATAAGTTTACCTGAAAAAATTATGAGTGTTTTTAATAAAAATACGGATGTTGTTAAGACAGGTGCTTCGTATTTGAGAATAGTTGCATATTCGTATCCGGCAACGATTCTTTCTTCTGTTCTTTCAACGGTTCTTCGCTCTACCGAAAAGGTAAAATTACCCATGGTGACATCTGTCACTGCTACAATTATCAATATAGTGCTTGATTATGTTTTGATATTCGGTAAAATGGGCTTGCCTGTAATGGGGGTTGCCGGAGCAGCACTTGCAACCGCAATATCCGCATGGATAGGATTGAGCTTTTTAATTCTTGTTTCTGTAAAACAAAAAAACATTATTGTAATTCCGATACGGCAATTTTTAAATGTTTCGTTCAATGATTTCAAGGTGTTTATTAAAAAAGCATCTCCGGTTATAATCAATGAACTCTTGTGGGGATTAGGAATCGTGTGCAACAACGCGATGTATTCCAACACCGGCTATGAGAATTACGCCGCATGCACCATATTAAGAACGGTAGAGAGCCTGTGTTCGATTTTGTTCATAGGTCTGAATGACGGTGGTGCTATAATAATAGGTAAGACAATAGGCGAAGGAAAATATGATAAAGCATACCGAAATGGAAAGCGTCTGGTTATTTCAACACCTATTATAGGAATGTTTTTGGCTGTGTTTGTAATATTGTTCAGGGAAAAGGTTATTTACCTGTTTAATATGAGTGGTAATATTACTGATGCAACGGTCAGAATAGCATCAATATTGATTATCATATATGCGATAGAATTGTGTTTCCGCAACATTCCATATACGCTGGTGTGTGCAATCTTCCGCTCGGGAGGAGATTCGGTAACTGGTGCAAAATACGAGGTAATATGTCTTTGGATGCTTGCCATTCCGGCTGTTTTTACAGCAGCATTTTGGCTCAGGTTACCTTTCCCGATGGTTTTCCTTACAGGTTATCTTGTTGAAGATATTCCGAAATGCGTATTATGTATAAGACACTTTATAAGTAAAAAATGGATAAAACCGGTCACAATCAAAGGTGCAAACTGATAAATTATCAATCCGGATATCATTTCTTAATTTTAAAAAGTGTAACAGTAATTGCCCCCCCTCGCCTGAGGAGGGCCCCTTTTGTCCGTCGGTTTTTCTGTTTTCTTTATCACATTTGGTCGGGTTGCAGATTAAACAGAAATTGCCCCGTCCCCAAACTGTACCTTTTGTCCGTCGGACATTTCCCCCGTTTTCGGGGGAATCCACCCCAAACTGTAATCCGTATTATCCGTAATAGAAAAGGACACTTGCTATGCAAGTTTCCTTTTTTTATTTAATTCCGAAAAAGTTTTTTGCATTGTTTGTGGTTGCTTCAACAACCTTTTCTACGGGGATTTCTTTTATTTCGGCAATTTTTTCCGCTACGTAGTGGATGTATAGCGAACTGTTACGCTCGCCACGATGCGGAGTGGGGGAAAGATAGGGACTATCGGTTTCAATTACAAGATTTTCAAGCGGAATGTATTTTACCGCCTCAACAGTCCTTACATTGTTCTTGAATGTGACCGTACCGCCGATTGCGATTGTAAGTCCCATATCAAGCACTATCTTCGCCGTTTCCTTGCTTTCGCTGAAGCAATGCATCAGAGCTCCGCCGCCCTTGTACTCGCTTTTTAATATGTCAAGAACGTCTTTACAAGCATCACGGCAATGAATAACAAAGGGGAGATGAAGTTCATCTGCAAGTGCAATTTGCCTTGCAAAAGCCTCTTTCTGCACCTCTCGGTCGGTGTATTTATGAAAATAATCAAGA
The DNA here is from genome assembly GCA_045632225.1 of Eubacteriales bacterium. GTDB lineage: Bacteria > Bacillota > Clostridia > Oscillospirales > CAG-272 > UMGS902. Next base: position 2,438 of record JAZQWE010000201.1, read on the forward strand.
CCGATTTCGCCGATAGCCTTGACACACGGATGTTTTGCAAGCATCC
>JAZQWE010000202.1:0-1002 GCA_045632225.1 Eubacteriales bacterium
CGATTGCCGATTTTACTGTTTGCGCTGTCTTATGTGATAGCGGGATTTGAGGTTTTGCTCGGCGCTGTGCGCGGGATTTTTAAAGGCGGGGTGTTTAGCGAAAACTTTCTTATGAGCATTGCCTCGGTAGGCGCTTTTTTGATAGGCGAATATGCAGAGGCGTGCGCTGTAATGCTCCTTTTTGAACTTGGAGAGAGATTTCAGGATATGGCGGTGGATAAAAGCCGCTCCTCAATCCGTGCAAATATCGAAATGCGCCCGGAAAAAGTTACTTTGCTTCGCGATGGAGCAGAAGTACCCGCATCACCTTCTGCCGCGCGCATAGGCGATGTTTTTATTGTAAAAGCGGGCGAAAAAATTGCCCTTGACGGTGAAATTATCGACGGTGTGGGCGATGTTGATATGAAAGCTTTAACGGGCGAGAGTTTGCCCGTATCAAAGTCGGTCGGAGACCGTGTGCTGGCGGGGAGCATCAGTATTGACGGAACTTTCCGCGTTCGCGTTTGCGAGGAGTACGAAAACAGCACGGTTTCAAAGATTCTTGACATGATTGAACATGCTAAAAACAAAAAGAGCCGCGCGGAAAATTTCATTGCAAGATTTGCAAAAATTTATACCCCCGCGGTTTGTGCGATTGCGGCATCGGTTGCATTTTTACCGCCGCTTTTAGGCTTGGGGAGCTTTGAAACATGGATGTACCGCGGACTTTGTGCGCTTGCGGCTTCGTGCCCGTGCGCACTTGTAATATCGGTGCCGCTTGGATTTTTTGCGGGAATTGGCGCGGCTTCACGCCAAGGTATACTTATCAAGGGCGCAAATTATCTCGAAATGATGTCCAAGGTCAACACCGCGGTTTTTGACAAAACCGGAACTCTTACCAATGGTGAATTTGAACTTGTGGGCACGGAAAGTGTGAAAGACACGGGTGAATTTGATTTTGCGCTTGCTGTGTGCGAAAAGTACAGCACCCATCCTATTGCGAAAAAAGTGAGTAAAATTTTC
>JAZQWE010000203.1:0-6175 GCA_045632225.1 Eubacteriales bacterium
AACCTCATTAACGCAGGCATTATGCCACTCACTTTCGTAAACGCTGATGACTACGATAAGGTTAAAGAGGGCGATGACATCTGCCTTGAAAATGTTTTTGACGCTGTTGAAAAGGGTGAAATGACAATGACCGTTGGCGGCGAAAAAATCAAACTCGCATGCGCATTCACCGACCGTCAGATTGACATTCTCAAAGCAGGCGGCCTCCTCCCCTACACAAAACAGAATTAAAATGAAGGTTCTTTCTCCTAAAGAAAGAACGCCGCATCCCCACACGAAAGGAACTAATCATGGATAATTACATAAAGAGTGCAACAGAACAATTTGAAACTCTGCTCCGCGAGCAGGTAGCAAGAACCGAAAAGATGGCTGAACTTTCAAAGCCCGTTGACTATGCGGCGCTTGACACGCTCATTATTGGCGTTTGCGACGGCGACGGCATTGGCCCGATTATCTGCCGCGAGGCTGTTCGCGTACTTGAATACCTCCTCAAAGACAAGATTGCAAGCGGCAAGGTTGAAATCCGCCGCATTGAGGGTCTTACCCTTGAAAACCGTATTGCAAAAGAAAAGAGCATCCCTGACGATGTTCTTGCCGCAATTAAGGAGTGCCATGTACTCCTCAAGGGTCCCACCACAACTCCCAAGGGCGGCACCGGCGCAAAGGAACTTGAAAGTGCAAATGTTGCGCTCCGCCGCGAACTTGACCTTTTTGCAAATGTTCGTCCCGTATGCGTACCCGAACTTGGCATCGACTGGACATTCTACCGCGAGAACACCGAGGGTGAATATGTACTCGGCAGCCGCGGCGTTGAAATCCCCGATGTGCTTTGCTGCGACTTTAAGGTGACAACCGACCTCGGCACAGAAAGAATTGCACGCGCGGCATACGAATTTGCAAAGAACAACGGCAAAAAGAATATATCCATTGTAACCAAGGCAAACATTATGAAGAAGACCGACGGTAAGTTTGCTCGTATTTGCCGTCAGCTTGCCGAAAAAGAATATCCCGAACTTGAACTCGAAGACTGGTACATCGACATTATGGCGGCAAACCTTGTAAACGAGGCAATCCGCTCAAAGTTTGAGGTATTTGTACTCCCGAACCTCTACGGCGACATCATCACCGACGAAGCGGCACAGATTCAGGGCGGTGTTGGAACAGCAGGAAGCGCCAATGTCGGCGGCAGATATGCAATGTTTGAAGCAATTCACGGCTCTGCTCCGCGTATGATTGAAGAGGGCATCGGCGAATACGCAAACCCCTCCAGCATTTTCAAGGCTGTTGAAATGTTGCTCCGCCATGTAGGCTATGCCACAGAGGCGGAAAAACTTGCAAACGCAATGAAAGTTTGCACCGCTGACGATGCAAAAGTTAAGGTAACCGGTGACCGCGACGGCGCAACATGCGCAGAGTTCTCTGACTACCTTTTCGCAACAATTCAGTAAAGGAGCATTTTCTTGTCCACTTTTTCCTATATCAATGACCTCGCAACAAAATGCGTGGAAAACAACAACATTGAATCCGACCAATATATTAAATATGATGTAAAGCGCGGACTTCGCGACCAATCGGGTAAAGGCGTTTTGACCGGCCTTACCGAAGTATCTTCAATCCACGGTACCAAGGAAGAAAAAGGTTCAAAGGAATACTGCGACGGCGAACTCCGCTATCGCGGAATTGACATCCGCGACCTTACCGACGGCGTAACAGCCGAGCACCGCTTCGGCTTTGAGGAAACAATTTACCTCCTCCTTGTCGGCAAACTCCCCACCGAGTCTGAACTCAAGGAATTTACCACAGTGCTTGCATCCTACCGCACACTTCCCGAAAACTTTGTGCGCGACATCATCATGCATGCACCGTCGGATGACCTTATGAACTTACTCACCCGTAGCGTGCTTTCGCTTTATTCCTACGATAAAAATGCAAATGACACATCCATCCCCAATGTAATGGCGCAGTGCTTGCAACTCATCTCTGTACTCCCGATGATTACAATTTATTCATATCATTCGTACAACCATTTCAACAAGGGACATTCGCTTTTCATCAACAATCCTTCCTCGCGCCGCTCTATGGCAGAAAACATTTTGCTTATGCTCCGCCGCGATAAAAAGTACACCGACCTTGAAGCTCGCATTCTTGACATTGCACTCATTCTTCATGCCGAGCACGGCGGCGGTAACAACTCAACATTCACAAACCATGTTGTAACCTCCTCCGGTACCGACACATATTCGGCAATGGCGGCATCTCTTTGCTCGCTCAAAGGCCCCCGTCACGGCGGTGCAAATATCAAAGTTACGCAGATGTTTGCAAACATCAAGGAGAATGTTGAGGATTGGTCAAGCGAAGAGGAAATCACCGCTTATCTTAATAAAATTCTCGACAAACAAGCATTTGACCGCAAGGGACTCATCTACGGCATTGGCCACGCGGTTTACACCATGTCCGACCCCCGTGCAATCATCCTCAAAAAGCAAGTTGAACAGCTTTCGATTGAAAAAGGTCGCCACGACGAGTTTGAACTCTACGCAAAAATCGAAGAAATCGCGCCCAAACTCCTCTATAAGCGTCAGCAAGGACGCAAACCCATCTGCGCAAATGTGGATTTTTACAGCGGATTTCTTTACTCAATGCTTGGCATTCCCGAAGAGCTTATCACTCCCCTCTTTGCAATTGCGAGAATCGCCGGATGGAGCGCACACCGCATGGAAGAACTTATCACCAGCGGCAAAATTATCCGTCCTGCATACATGGGCGTGCAACCCGACTCCGAATATATCCCGCTTACCCACAGAAAATAACTTAAAAAGACGGCTTTGCCGTCTTTTTTGTTGACTTGAATTAATTTAGATGATATAATAAAATGAAACGATTATTTTAGGAGAGGTATCCATGACACATATTGATGAAAAATTCAAGGACAACACCCCTGAAAAAACTGTCGATAATATAATTAGAATTCTCGATTCTGTTGGAATAAAATTGAATGAAGAATGGTTTGACTCAGGCGTAGAGCATTGCTACAGTTTGCGCGTAAGCGCGCCCGGCGGCTTTCCCGGAACCAACGGCAAAGGCGTTACAAAAGCACTTGCACGCGCAAGCGCATACGGCGAGTTTATCGAGCGCCTTCAAACCGGCCTTTTCATGTACAAATACCAATCTCTTGAGTTTAACAAGGGGCTCTTTCTTCACGAATTTGCTCCTGACGCAAAATATATGACCAAGGCCGAACTTGTTGAAAACGGCGAATGGATGGACTATGTAATCGCGACATACGGCGGTCGCCTTACACGCGATGAGATCGCTGACCAATGCGCAATGTACGCGGGTAGCGACAATGTTTTAACTCTTCCCTATTACAGCATTTTTGAAGATAAATATGTTTACCTCCCCGCAAGTTTTGTTGAACATATTTACTGTGCAAACGGTTGCTGTACCGGTAACAGCCGTGATGAGGCGTGGATACATGCGCTCTCCGAAATCATGGAGCGCCATGCAAACACCGAAATGATTATAAGCGGTGAGGCGGCACCCGCCATCCCCGACGAAGAGATTAAAAAGTTTGACACCGTATATTCAGTTATTCAAAAGTTGCGCGAGCTTGATTTTGATGTTACCGTGCTTGACTTTTCCGGCGAATTTGACTACCCAGTTGTTGCAACGAGAGTAATTAACAAGAAAACCGGCGGCTACATGGTAAATGTCGGCGCTGACCCCGTGTTCGAAATTGCTGTAAAGCGCACTTTGACCGAGGTTTTCCAGGGCAAGAGCCTTGAAAATTTTGCAAGCTGTCAGACATACGGCATTTTGAACAGCGTAAAAGAAATCAACAAAAAGCACAATGTGTTGAATCAGCTTGAAACAAGTAACGGCAAGTTCACAAAGAACTTTTTCACCGAAGAAATCACCGCAAAGCGTCAGTATGTACCCTTTACAGACAACTCCGGCAAGACAAACAAAGAACTCCTCCCCGAAGTTTTGGCCATGTATAAGAACATGGGCAGACCTGTGTACATCCGCAACTGCTCTTTCCTCGGCTTCCCTTGCTACATGGTAGTTGTACCCGGATTCTCCGAGTCCCGCGGTGTGCGCCTTAACGAGTTCTTGCAGGAATACTATTTTGCAGATATTGCAAGTAAATGCTTCAGATACGCAGAACAAGCAACCAATGATGAACTTGAAGAAATGCTCATGTTCAACCGCATTATTCACGGTGCACGCTCTCGCGAAAGAAATTATCTGTATATCTCCGGCCTTCCGCTCAACGCTTGGAGGGACTCCACATACCTTACATATATCCACTATGCGTATGCGGCTTTCCGTCTTGGCAGAAAGGACGAACTTTGCACCTACACCTCTTGGGCGGCAGAAACCGCAAAGGACCCCGATAAAGCAAATTACATTGCGTGTCTTGCGCAGTACTTTACTCTTTCTAAAAACGGCACTCCCGAAGATCAGATTTTGTGCTTGCTTAAAAAATTCTACACCGAAAAAACATACGAAAAGTTCATTGCCGCAAAAGAAAACAACTCTTTCTTTGACGGATTGCTCATGCGTTGCGATATGAAAAACTGTGACGCTTGTGAGTATAAGAGTGTTTGCAATGTTTCCTTTGCCAAGGCTTTGATTACTAAAGCGGGCGAAGAATACGGCAAGTTTACAAACGGTCAGGCACGCGAAAACTTTGCGCTTGATTTTGAAATCTAATAACACTTAACAACAAAAAACAGCAACCTTTAAGGTTGCTGTTTTTGTTTTGATTATTTCCAAGTCTTATTCGGGAGAATCGCTGTCCATGTTTCGTTATAGCCGTCTACCTGACGAACAAAATCATGGCTGTTGGTTGCTTCAAGAACGATGTAATAATACCACTCATCGCCCACAAGGTCAATCCACATGCGAGTATTTGCATGGAGGCCTTCAGCGTTAACATGGCGCATAAGAACATTGTTAACAAGTGTCATCGCCTCTGCACGGGTGATGTAATCATCGGGTTTGAAAGAACCGTCCGGATAACCGTTAATCCAACCGGCCTTTGCAGCCTTAAGAATGTATCTCTCTGCCCAGTGACCTTCAATGTCGGTGAAATATACATCGGAGGTATCCATAAGATTTGCAAAGCGAACCGCCATTGTAGCAAACTCTGCACGGGTGATGGGAGCTTCGGGGTCAAATGTTCCATCGGGACGACCTACAACATAGTATCCGTTTGCCATTGTAGAAATCGCACTGTTGGACCATCTTTCGGTTAAAATATCGCTAAAATCATTTGAAAGAGTGAAAATGCTATCACGCTTTTCATCGCGAAGCAAGCGATAGAAAATCATGGTTGATTCTTCGCGTGTGATGTTGCGAAGAGGACGAACGGTTTCGTCAGGATAGCCGATGATGTACGCAAAGTGGTCATCGGTTAAAAGCACATCGCTTACCCAATGTCCGTAAAGAGTGATGTTTGATGTAACATTCATCTTGCCGGTAACCTTATCAGTAAGGCCGCTGTCATAATACCAACCGTAGAATGTATAGCCGGGCTTTTCAGGTTTCGGAAGTGCGCTTTCCTTCACCTCACCTTTGGCATACATGGGAGGAACTTCGTTAGTATTACCGTCGATGTTAAATGTAATCTTGTAAATATCGGGCTGAGAAATAGCCGAGCTATACTTTTTAAGGGTTGCACTTACGGGAACCTTTTGGTTTGTAAAGAAGAACACTTTATCAGTGTCGTCGTTAGAGGGGCCGATTTGGAGAGTTGTAGCACCTTCCATTGAACCGTACGTGGTAAGAGCACCGGAAAATGTGCCGGGGATTACATCCTCAACGGTATAAACAAGTTCGTTCAAGTACTTTGTCTTTCCCTGAGCGTCCTCAATGGTAACGCCATCATAGAGCACCTGCTCTGCAATGCCATCCTTTTCATCATCTTCGGTGAAAAAGTCCTTTATCTCGATAGTGATGGTGATAATCTTTTTACCGTTAGAGGTTGTAACCTTTCTGGAGGTTTCCTCAAAAAGAACCTTTGCTTCATCGTTAAAGCCGTACATATCATTACGGTCTTCTACAAGATGCGCATCAAGGTCGGCGCCGGTAAACTGGTCGGGGAACTCAATAACAACAGTGAACTCGCCGGTTACGCTATACTCATTAAAAAGCGCAAGAAGCTCTGCCT
>JAZQWE010000204.1:0-1935 GCA_045632225.1 Eubacteriales bacterium
TTCCTTTACGGAAAGGGGCGCAAGATGTGTGGGTACATCGTCAAATATATCGCCGAGAGTGGTGGAAAGGGTGATTTTATTTTCAGCCATGGCAATCAGCACAAGGGATGTTGTTGCCAAAATCTTTGTCACCGACATCATGTCACAAAGGGTTGTATCGGTGAGAACATTGCCGCGATTACTGTGCATAAAGCGATAAATGTCGCCCTTTATGCCAATTGACAGCATTACATCGCCCGCGCCGCCGCTTGCAATGTGCTTTTTTATAAATTCTTCTGTTTTTGTAAAGTTCATTTATAGATCACCTCAAAACGCTTGCTGATTATATTGTATAATTTCTGCGCAAAAAATCAAGGTAAAAAACGCTATAAAAACGGGTAAAAAACGAATATTTGACATTTTTAAAAGCGATATGCTATAATTATTTAAGTATAAAATTTATCGGAGAAAATCATGGATAAAAACACATATCGCGCATATCTTTCGATTCTTGAAAAAGAGCTTGTGCCCGCAATGGGGTGTACCGAGCCGATTTCGATTGCGCTTACTGCGGCGTATGCAAGAAAATATCTTGGCACCATGCCAACAAAAACCGAGGTTTTTGTTAGCGGTAATATTATAAAGAATGTAAAAAGCGTGGTAGTGCCAAACACCGGCGGCTTGCGCGGAATTAAGGCGGCTGTTGCCGCAGGCATAATCGCAGGCGCACCCGAACGCGAGCTTGAGGTGCTCACTGCTATTAGCGAAGGGCAACATGCAGAAATCGCATCATTTTTGGACGAGTGCCAGATGAGCGTTTCTGAAACTGATAGCGGTAAGGTGCTTGACATTGTAATAAAAGTTTCAAACGGTGAGCATACGGCTTGTGTTCGTACAGCGGATAATCACAAGGGTCTTTGCCTTATCGAAGTGGACGGCCAAACCGTCTTTAAGGCAGAGGTTTGTGATGATGTTGCAAGTTACGATGCATCGATACTCAGCGTGGCTGGGATTGTCGAGTTTGCGGAGTGCGCAGACATTTCGGATGTGCGCGATATTCTTGACAGACAGATAGCATACAATACCGCTATTGCAAAAGAGGGACTAACTGGCAAATACGGCGCCGCAATCGGCAGAACATTGCTCATGTCCTACGGCGATACTGTTTATAACCGTGCCAAGGCGTGGGCGGCTGCGGGGTCTGACGCGCGTATGAGCGGTTGCGAACTCCCCGTAATAATAAATTCGGGTAGCGGCAATCAGGGAATGACCGCATCACTTCCCGTGATTGTATACGCAAAAGAAATCGGCGTTTCTGATGAACTTTTGTACCGCGCATTGCTTGTATCAAATTTAACTACAATACATTTGAAAACGGGTATCGGTTGCCTTTCTGCATATTGCGGAGCGATAAGCGCGGGATGCGGCGCAGGCGCAGGCGTGATGTACTTGCACGGCGGCCGACTTAATGAGATTTCGCACACGCTCGTAAATGCGCTTGCAATAAACTCAGGCGTGGTATGCGACGGTGCAAAGGCAAGTTGCGCGGCAAAAATTGCATCGGCTGTGGAATCGGGACTTCTCGGAATGCAGATGTACATGCACGGCAAGGAGTTTTACCGCGGCGACGGTATTGTTGCGGGAAGTGTCGAAAGCACGATAAGAAATGTCGGTCAACTTGCGCAAAGCGGTATGGCACAGACCGACCGCGAGATTATTCGCATAATGCTCAATGAAAATTAAAAAAAGGTCGGCTATGCCGACCTTTTTCTTATGCTATCAATGTTGCAAATATCGGTGCGCCGATAACGGTTAAAAGTCCCGCCACAACGATGGAAAGACTGCTCATTGCGCCCTCAATTTCGCCGATTTCAAGTGCTTTTGCCGTGCCTATCGCATGGGAAGAGGTGCCAATGGCAACACCCCTTGCAATAGGGTGGTTGATTTTAAAGATTT
>JAZQWE010000205.1:0-9184 GCA_045632225.1 Eubacteriales bacterium
AGATTGAACTCTCTTTCAAGTCGCTCCTCGATAATCTCCATGTGTAAAAGACCGAGGAATCCGCAACGGAAGCCAAAGCCAAGCGCAACAGATGTTTCGGGCTCGAAAAGGAGCGCCGCATCGTTGAGCTGGAGTTTTTCAAGTGCATCGCGAAGGTCGCCGTAACGCGCACCGTCTGCGGGGTAAATACCTGCATAAACCATCGGCTGAACCGATTTAAAACCGGGGAGAGGCTCTTTTGCGGGGGCATCAACATGTGTAACGGTGTCGCCCACACGGGTGTCGCCGACATATTTGATACTTGCGGTGATGTAACCAACTTCGCCTGCAGAGAGGCTGTCGCGTTTTTTAAGTCCAAAGGGTTCCATTGAGCCAACTTCGACAACATCAAACTCTGCGCCGTTGCTCATAAGGCGAATGCGTTCGCCCGCTTTGAGTGTGCCGTCCATAACGCGCACATAAACAACTACGCCAAGGTAACTGTCATAGTAGGAGTCAAAAATCAAGCACTTGAGCGGGGCATTGGGGTCGCCCTTGGGAGCGGGGATGTCGCTGATAATTTTGTCAAGCACATCGCCGATATTAAGTCCGGTTTTTGCAGAAACAGCAGGGCAATCTTCTGCCAAAATGCCGATTACATCTTCAATTTCGTTTCTTACACGGTCAACATCGGCGCTGGGGAGGTCGATTTTGTTGACAACGGGCACAATCTCAAGTCCCGCATCAACCGCGAGATATGCATTTGCAAGGGTCTGCGCCTCGATACCCTGTGTGGCATCGACAACGAGCAAAGCACCGTCGCATGCGTTAAGACTACGCGAAACCTCATAGTTAAAGTCAACATGGCCGGGGGTGTCGATAAGGTTCAAGGTGTACTCCTCACCGTCCGGAGCGGTGTAGTCAAGGCGCACAGCGCGCGCCTTGATGGTGATACCTCTCTCACGCTCAAGGTCCATGTTGTCAAGCAACTGTTCTTCCATTTCGCGGGTAGAAACAGTACGGGTATATTCCAAAATACGGTCAGCAAGTGTGGACTTGCCGTGGTCAATATGTGCAATAATCGAAAAATTTCTTATTTTCTTTTGTTTTTCGCTCACGGTAATATATACCTTTCAAAAGTTTAGTATTATTTATTATATCAATTTATATTGATAAAATCAATATTATTTGTCATTTAGTTTGCGGTTTTTCCATGCGAGTGGTGCCTCTCCAACCGCTTTAACAAACGCTTTGTAAAAATTTATGTAGTCGCCAAAGCCGCATTCGATTCCGATTTGCGAAAGTGAACTTTCGGAGTTTAAAAGTAGTCGCTTTGCCATTGAGATGCGGACATCTGTTATGTAAGCGTAGGGCGTTTTGCCTGTTTCTTTTTTAAACACATTGATTACATGGTTTTTGCTGTAGCCGCATTTTTTTGCAATATCGTCAAGCGAAAACGGCTTTTGTATGTCTTCTGCAACCATGGAAATAACCTTTAAAACCACCGAACTTTTGCCCGTGCGGTCATTCTGCTTTTTCAAAACGGATAAAATTTCAAGAAAAACCGCGGTTTTTTCAAGGTTTGACTCGTTTGCCATGCGGAGTGCATCAAGTTTTTTTAGTAGCGGGAAAACCTCCGAAAAATCGACATTTCCACGAATGGGGAGTTGCTTTTTCCCCTTGTCAAATTCGCCGGTAAAGTGTATGAAATAGTATTTTGGAGAGTTGCTTTCCTCGGTTGCGGTTTGAAAGATTCCACGCCGTTGAATATAATACTCGCCCGCGCTGACTGTAGTGGGCACCCCATCCTCGGTAAATTTGAGTTCTCCGCCGAAAACAAGCAACAATACATCTTTTTCCGCAACGCGGGTCATGTGTTTTTCATGTTCCTCAAAAAAACGGAAGGAGGCATAATTGTATTTTGGAATGCTGTCCAGCGAAAGCGTGTGTTCCATATTTATGTCGATTCCTTTCTGTGAAGCGCGAATTTTTGTCACGCGGTAAATGCTTTGCTGTAATTATAGCATAGCAGTGTGATATTTGCAATATTAAAACAAGTAAAAAAGCACTCCGCTTTTGGCGGAGTGCACAGCCTTATCTTATTGTCTTGGAAACGCCGGTAACAAACTCGCCCATGTGGTCGCTTTTGCACTCGTAAACAAACTCAAAATTGCCGTTTTTGTATTCAAGCTTTGTGACAGAGGCATTGTCGGCCCACACAATGTCCTGAAGTTTTTCAATGGGCATGCCGTGCAAAAAACAGCAAAGGCATTTGATTACAGCGCCGTGGGTGGTAATCAGAATATCGTGGCCGTCATACTCTTTTGCAATTTCTTTCAGCGCGCTTACCGCACGGTTATAGCACTCAACGGTGCTTTCGCCGCCGGGGCACACGGTTTTGTACATCTCGGTTTTCCATACGGTAAAGGCACCGTCATACTTTTCTTCAACTTCTTGAATTGCCATGCCTTCCCACTCGCCAAAGTTCATTTCGATAAACTTTTCGTTTGGAATAATTTCAATACCGCGGTCACTTGCAAAAGGTGCGGCGGTTTGCATGGCGCGCGAAAGGGGACTGGAAATTACGGCTTCGATATGCTCGTCCTTTAAAAAGTCTGCGCTAAGGCGAGCTTGTTTGTGCCCGAGTTCGGAGAGGGGATAGTCGGTGTGACCCGCAAAACCGCCCTTTAAATTACCAAGACTTTGACCGTGACGAACGATGTATATGTAAGACATTTTTTGTGCTCCTTAAAAAAACTATACATATAATAACATAACGCGTAAAAAAATTCAATATTTTTGTTGACAAATCGAAAAGTATGTGATAAAATACTACTTCGGTATAGGTAATAATATTTTAATTACCCCTACCCCCTTGCCATGACTAAAGAGCATGGCCATAAGTCCATAAGGAGGTGTAACACAGATGGAAAAGGTAGTAAATTCTTACGAAACACTGTTCATCGTTAATCCTACTCTCGCAGAGGATGAACTCAAGGCAACAGTGGACAAGTTCACTGCACTCGTAGCAGAGAACGGTACCGTAGGTGAAATCGACGAGTGGGGCAAGCGCCGTCTTGCATATCCTATCAACGATATTACCGAGGGTTACTATGTACTCGTTAATTTCACAAGCGAATCTTCTTTCCCTGCAGAGCTTGAGCGCCGCTACAACATTGATGAAAACATCATGCGTGGTATCGTAATCAGACTCGAAACAAAGAAGGCTAAGGCTTAAATTAACAAAGGAGGCGAGTATATGGCAACTTTGAATAAGGTAATTCTTATCGGAAACCTGACAGCAGATCCCGAACTCAAGCAGACTCCCTCCGGTATCTCGGTTGTTTCGTTTACAATTGCGATCAACCGCCGTTACCAGAGCAAGAATCAGGCTGAAGGTCAGCAGACAGCAGATTTTATCGGCATTGTTGCATGGCGTCAGACTGCAGAGTTTGTATCTCGCTATTTCAAAAAGGGAAAGCCTATCTTGATTTGCGGCGCGCTTCAAAGCAGAAGCTACACCGATGCCCAGGGCAACAAGCGCTATGTAACAGAGGTTGTTGCTGATGAAGTTGGATTTGTAGAAAACAAGTCCGATACTCAAGGTGGTTCCCAGTACACGCCCGATGCTTATGCCGCACCGTCGTATTCTAATACCGACGCGGCAGCGCCTAAATTTGAGGCGGTATCCGATGAGGACGATTTGCCGTTCTGATCGAAAAGAATTTATAGAAAGGAAATCTGTTTTAAACAGTAGGGTATAACAATGGATAACAAGACCGAAAACGTACAGCGCCCCTTCCGCCCTATGAAGAAGAGAAAGAAGGTTTGTCTTTTCTGCGCTGACAAGATCGATTACATTGATTACAAGGATACTGTAAGACTTAAGAAGCTCGTTTCTGAGCGTTCTAAGATTCTTCCCAGAAGAATTTCCGGCACCTGCGCTGTTCACCAGCGTCAGCTCACCGTTGCAGTAAAGAGAGCAAGACAGATGGCTCTTATTCCTTACGTAAGCGACTAATAAAAGATTAAATCGCCACAGCAAACGCTGTGGCGATTTTTTTACTTTGTTGACAAAAGTGTATTTTTGTTGTAAAATGCATTTGTAAAGGAGGGTGTTTATGCTACATAATATTATCGAACTTGTGCTTCCGTATATGATTTCCATACTTGAGATTATCGGTATCACCGTTGTGTTTGTGTCGGGTATTCGCGGCTTTTGGCAATACCTGCAAAACACATTTATGAAAAAGAAGTATGACTTGCAGTCTAATCTTGCAATAGGTCTTGCAATGGGACTTGAATTTAAAATGGCAGCAGAGATACTCCGTACTGTGCTGATACAGAGCCTTGAAGAACTTTATATGCTTGGCGCGGTTATCCTTCTCCGAGCGCTTCTCAGCTTCCTTATCCATTACGAAATCAAGCATCCCGAAAAAAAGGAAAAATAAAACCGTTCTCTTTGAGAACGGTTTTTTAATTATTCTTCAACAAACTTTACGCCATCTTCAACGCTCATGGAAGCAACTCTTGCAAGGGATTCAACGCGGATGCCCATGTTGCGGATAAGTTCGCCGCCGGGCTGATATGCCTTTTCAACAACTATGCCGGCGCCGACGACTGTTGCGCCCGCATCTTCGATAAGCTTGATAAGGCCTTTGAGCGCGCTACCTTTTGCAAGAAAGTCATCGATAATGAGCACTTTGTCGCCCTCTTTCAAAAACTCTCTTGAAACAACAATATCGTATGTAGTGCCGTGGGTATAGGACTCAACCTTTGATGTGTATACATCGGCGTAGATATTGTTTGTTTTTGTCTTTTTTGCAAAAACTACGGGCACATCAAAATACTGTGCGGTAAGGCATGCAATGCCAATGCCCGATGCTTCAATGGTGAGGATTTTGGTTATTTCAACACCGTCAAACAATCGTTTAAACTCTTTACCGAGTTCGCACATAAGTTTAACATCAATTTGGTGGTTTACAAATCCGTCAACTTTAAGGACATTACCTTGGCCGACTTTGCCGTCTTTTAAAATTCTTTCTTCAAGGAGTTTCATAGCTAAGCCTTTCATTTATGTTTATTTTTCATAGAATACAGTATTTACAAGCCCACCGATAAAGTCGGCATTTTTGTAATAAACAGAAGTTCCGATATAGGGTGTAAGGTGAATTTTAAGATTGTTTACACCCGTTAAATTGAGGGAAAATTCGGTTTTTCTGTTCTTTGGCGTAACCTCGCCGCTAAAAGCAAGTTTATCGTCAAGATAAATTTTGAGTTTCATTGAAAAAGCAGAATCTTCTGCACCGGGAAGGGTGTCCTTGAGTGCAAAAATTCCCGCAAAGGAGGTAAATCCGTATCCGGAAATGTTCAAAGTATCGCAGAAATTGCCGTAGAGAATATTTCCGCCATAGTCCTCGCCGTTAATTGTGCACACACCGTTGTGAACTTTTCTGTAATAAGAAGAAATCTTATCCACATTTTCAAACAGCGGTAAGAAAGAGTATGCATCTTTGAGCGTGGTGTAATTTTTATTGTCAATTTCCGAGTATTTTGCGTATATATACAAATCATCGGTTACATTTTTATATGATTTTGACCAACCGCTGAAGGTATATCCGTCGGGTGCTGTGATTTTAGGCGGAGTGGCATCATCGCCGTATGAAACCACCTGCGACTTTAAAAGTGTTGCATCGTAGTCATAGAAGTAGACATTTAACCACTCTTTTTTGTATATCGCTTTTATAATCATACTACCTTTGACATTTGAAAAATCCTTGTCCCAACCGACAAAGAACATGTCATCGCGTTTTTGGGGCATGGGGGGCTCTTTTGCGCTTTTGCCCTCCTCGACATTTTGAACGGAAATAGCGGAATAACCGTCAATATCGACAAATTTTACGGTGTAGTATTCTTTGGGTGCCTCGGTAACAACGGCAGGTTTGCGCGTTGTTGTTACGGGTGCTGTAGTGCTTGTTGCAACCACCTCAAAGTATTTTGGCGCGGTAACTTCAATATCATCGGGAAACTCCGTGGTTGAGCGAGAGATTTCGCTGATGTCGACCACAGCGCCGGTGCGGTCATTGACAAGCGGAATGAAATCAAAGCGCTGTCGTGAGGCTGAACATGCGATAAAAAGAAAGCACAGAGATAGGACACACAAAAACAGATAAATCTTTTTCAAGTCCGTCACCTCCGCGCAAAAAAATGGTTTCACAAATTCTTGTGAAACCATTTTATCATAAAAATATAAAATATACAATATGTAATTTTTAAAAGTCGACTTCTGCCGCGGTAAGTTTAATCAAAAAATCCATGTCATCAGGCTGAACGCGTGCGTCAAATGCGGCACGGTTGCGCTTGATTTCACCGCATTTGCGGCATCGGTGAACGATAATGTACCCTTTTTTGGAGTCAAGCAAAACCTTTATCGGGTCCAAAATGCCAAGGCATGTATTTGCGCGGTCGCCGGGCATTATATCGATATGGATTGAACAAAGACAAAAAGGGCAATGATTGCGCGAGGACGAGCCAAGCGGAAGGACTTCTTTACCGCAATTTTGGCAAATAAATCCACTATCGTTTTTTGCAAATCTTTTGCTTTCCATGTAAAAAACTCCTTGTATTTATGGCTTTTATCTTGGACAAAATGATATCGACATCATGATTTTTCAAGACAGAAAGGATTTGAAAATATGAAAAGAATATTAAAGGCGGCAATTCTTTGCATTGCTTTTTCGCTTGTGATGTGTGCCGTAATTTCTGCCGCGACACTCGGAGAAATGTACGAAAACGGCGTTGTTTCCGATGACGGTATTCGCCACGGTGACGCGCGCGACGGCGAAGTCAGCGATGTTAGCGATGGCGGCAATATTTTCACCGGTGAGGGCACGGGAATTCTCGGTGATATGATAAACGGAACCAATGCTCCCGATAAAAGCGATATGACAAGCACTACCGACAGTAATAAAGCGCCCGCTACCACAAGCACTACAGCAAACGGTACCGCAGGCACCGCAAACGGTGCAAACGCAGATAAAGGCAGCATGGGCGTTGGAATTGTCATCGCGGTTTTGGTGGTAATCGCCGTTTTGGTAATCATCTTTTTGCTTTTACCAAAGAGAAGGTAAAGGCTTGCAAAGAGTTTGACAGCGCGAAAACCTTTTAAAAGGTTTTCGCGTTTTGTTTTTTATTTGCCGACACAAAATCTGCCAAAGATTTCAGAAACTACATTTTCGCTAACGGCTTTTCCGTCAAGTTCGTTAAGCGTTGCAATTGCGCGCTCAAGGTCGCTTGAGGCAAGGTCTGCCCCCATGCCGCTTACAGCGGTGTTAAGCGCATCTCCGATGAGCGCAATCGCCTCGTCGAGCGAAGCCGCCTGACGCGCGCTTGTGATAACTGCATCAGAGCGAGTATCGATTTTTTCATCAATGAAAAGTGCCTCAACAGCGACTTTAAGTTCGTCGATATCTCCGCTTTTTGCGCTCATGCATACGGTCTTTTCAAAAAGTCCGTCGGGAAACTCGATTTTTGCTGTGCCAAGGTCGCTTTTGTTGAGTACGGCAATTTTAGGTGCCGCAACATTTTTCAAGCTATCCAAAAGGGAAGTGTCCTCCCTTGAAAGCGGTACAGAACCGTCAAATACCGAGATAACAAGCTCGGCATCGTTTAATCTTTCCTTTGCGCGGTTAACGCCTATCTGCTCAACCACATCGGAAGTATCATGTATGCCCGCCGTATCGGTGAGGTGTAAAAGCACATTTCCGAGTGGGATGTCGCGCTCCAAAACATCGCGTGTTGTGCCTGCAATATCGGTTACGATTGCCGCATCTTCGCCCGCAATTGCGTTGTAAAGCGAACTTTTGCCACGGTTGGGCGCACCGCAAATTACGGTCTTGATGCCCTCGAAAATTGCACTACCCGAGCGGTATGTCGAGCGGAGTTTTACAAGCGAATTCAGTATCTCTTTTGCACGGGATGCAAATTCCTCATCGCTGATTTCGGCAAGGTCCTCATCGGGGTAGTCAATTCTTGCGTACACATCTGCAATGAGGGAGGTAAGAGCGCTTGCCGCTTGATCGATTTTTTCGGTCAATACGCCACGGCGCTGTGAAGCGGCAATGCGAAGTTGCGCATCGCTTTTTGCCTCAAGAATTTCACCAACCGCCTCGGCTTTTGTAAGCGAGAGTTTGCCGTTTACAAAGGCACGGCGAGTAAACTCGCCTGCGGCGGCGGGGGTTGCGCCCGCTTTAAACACCGCTTCAAGCACGCGGGTGGTTACAAGCACGCCGCCATGGCAACTAATCTCCACAAGGTTTTCGCCCGTGTAGGAGTTCGGCGCTTTGAAAACGGTTATCATACCGTCATCAATGGGTGCGCCGTCATCTAAAATATCGCCGAAATAAGCGGTACGCGGGAGCAGTTCTGCGGCATTTTTGCCGCATTTGGGAGAAAAGCAGCGACCTGCAACAGTCACTGCTTCTTCGCCCGATATTCTGATCAATGCCACGCCACCCTTGCCACGGGGAGTGGAAACGGCGGCTATGGTTGAAAGAAAATCGTTTTTCATATTACTCTGCGGTGTTTTCTGCAGTTACTTCTGTAGCGGGCTTTTCGCTGTGAGGACGGCGGCGATTGCCACCGCGGCGTGAGCCACCCTTTCCGTCGCGCATGGGAAGACGGCCCATACCTTTTTCGGTGAGGAAGATAACTACTTTACGGTTGTTGTCAGAACCAATGGAATTTGTGGAAATACCCTCGATGTTCTGAATTGCGGAGTGGATAATGCGGCGCTCATAGGGGTTCATGGGCTCGAGCATAACGCTCTTGCCGTACTTTTGAACCTTTGCCGCCATTCTGCGAGCAAGTGCGCGGAGAGTTTCCTCTCTTTTTTCGCGGTAACCCTCTACATCAACGGTGATTCTTTCGTGGTCATCCTTGCCCTCTGCGCGGTTAGCGGCGAGGTTTGCAAGGTACTGAACAGCATCGAGAGTTTCGCCATGGTGACCGATGAGCATGCCTGCATCTTCACCCGCAATGGTGATGCAACTTGCATTCTCTTCGTCAACGCCGATGTTTGCGGTAACATTGAGTTCAAGATTTTTAACGAGGGCTTCAACAAAGGACATTGCCGCCTTTACTTCAGCCTCGGTTGTGGGAGTTTTGGGTTTCTTAGGCTTTTCAGCCTTCTTTTCGGGAGCTTTTT
>JAZQWE010000206.1:0-1813 GCA_045632225.1 Eubacteriales bacterium
TCGCACAAATGCAAAACCAATGACACCGTGCATTGACGGGCTTGTAAGTGATTGGGCAAACAATACCGATGCATTGTTTGTAGGTAGCGAAACTCAAGCGCAAATCACAACTCAAACAGCGCACGATACAGAAAACATTTACTTTTTGATTAACCGCCTTGACAATTACATAACTGACGGTGACAGCGCAACCGTAAATATCGGTATAGGCGACATGCAATATTACCGCGTTACCGCAAGTATCGACGGCTCGCTTTCAATAACCTATGTTGAAAACGGCGCAGAAAAGCAAAAACTTGACGGTGGCAAAGTTGCTGTAAAACTTTACGGCACACAAAATGACAACTCTGATGTAGACGAGGGCGCGGTTATCGAAATAGCAATCCCCAAATCACTACTCGGCCTTGCCGACAAAACATCTTTTAAACTTTGCCCCGCACTTGTAAACCAAGACGGCGTCGGCACGGTAAGCGACACCCTCTCCGGTGTAAATGCTTTTATCACAACTCTTTGGCCCACAGTTATTCTTGACTAATTATATGGAGGACTTATGAAAAAGTTTATTATTTCACTCGCTTTGTTTGCAATCTTGTTTGCGCTTTGTATCAGCGCTGTAACCGACACCGTTTATCTTTGCGATGGCGGTAGCGGTAACGGCCTTTCGGAGAAGGCTCCGCTCGGCTCTCTTGAGGATGCCTATGATATACTCGGCAATAAAGGCGGCACAATCGTTATCAGCGGCACATACACCCTTAACGCGCCTTTTTACGCGCCCAAGCACGCAAATAACATCACCGTTACCGGCGGCACTTTTGTAATGAACCATGCCTCCTATAACCGTTATTATATGGCAGGCCCAACCACTTTTGAAAACATCAAATTTGAAGTTGGTCCTGAAAACACCTCCAAAACAGCACTCATCGTTGGAAGTTTCAATCCTCTTGTACTCGGCAAGGGTATTACTGTTCCCTCCTCACTTGTTGTTTATGTACTCGGCGGATACCAGCATCCAAAGGTTGAAGGCGAACATGCGCACAAAACAGACCTTGACTCCTCAATCGTTGTAGAAAGCGGCACATGGCACGCAGTTGTAGGCTTTTCGCGCGGTAGCGGCACTACAAACTACACAGGTACTTCCTCAATTACTGTAAACGGCGGTACTATCAAGAGCGTTTACGGCGCTTCTATTCTCGGTTCTTACTCGGGTTCTACAAACATCACGGTTAACGGCGGCACAGTAAACGCGCTTTACACCGCAGGTGATGTTACCAGAAGAATCAACGGCGACGCAACCGTTACAATCAACGGCGGCACAGTTAACACCCTTAACATAAACAATGTTATGGGATACGCAAAAGTAAACTTCTTTGGCGGCAAAGTTAATGCTGTTACCCGCTCGGTTGCAGAAAAAATAGCAGAATTTGTGACCGACGGCAAAGTTGACCTTGTAGTTCGCAAAGGCGTTCGTGCACAAGAGTTTGCAGAGCTTTTCAACAGCGCTTTGTACGAGGACGGCTCAGCCATCTCCGGCGCTTTTGATGCGGATATTGCACAGTACAAAACCCTTGATAAAAAGCCTGAAAAATCGACCGCACATCCCGCAAAAATCTATGTTGCAAATGTCGGCGATGGCACCGGATTTTCGCCCGACAGCCCCATCAGCGACTTTGCAAAAGCATACGAAATGTTAAGCGGAATCGACGGTACAATCGTACTTATTAACACCATCGAAGTCAGCGGCAATCTTGTTGAACCAAGTCATGACAACCACATTGTAATCACCTCTTTTGACGGCGAACGCTATTTTGACGGC
>JAZQWE010000207.1:0-3137 GCA_045632225.1 Eubacteriales bacterium
CCGTAAGCGGTATTCCTGCAAAGGATCTCCGTCAGCAGATGACATTCACAGTATACAGAAACTATGGCGAAGAAGGCCAGCACAGAATCTGGAGAACCTTCATCCGTAGCTTCCCTGAAAACTACTGTAATTCTCAGCAGACCGGCGCTGCAACTCTCGCAGGTCTCTGTAAGTCCATCATCGCTTACGCAGAAGCGGCAAAGACTTACTTCCTTGACAGAAACGGCTAATATCCGACTCTGAATAAAAAAACAACTCCCCTCGGGGAGTTGTTTTTTGTTTGTTTGCCAATAAAAAAGCACCAAGGGTGACCTTGGTGCTTTTTGGTAGATTTAATCGAGAGTTACGCTCCAGCCGGTGATGTATTGGAGAATTCTAACCGCGTCGCGGATATTGAGTTCGCCGTTTTTATCTCCATCTGCGGCGGATTGGTTAATTGTAACATCCCAATCGGCAAGGAACTGAAGAATGAGCGCTACATCGCGTACATTTACGCTTCCGTTGCCGTCTGCGTCGCCCGTGATATAGTCATAAATACGAACTGTGCTGTTTGACTTATCAATGATGACATCCTTCATTGCATTGCCGTCATAGATGAATGCTGTGCCTGCGGGAATTTCCACATTCATCGCGCTTTCTTGGGCGGTGCTTTCTGCATTTACGGTGAATGTAAGCGTTGCAACTGTACCGTTTTTGGTATAGTTCTGTGTGGCGGCAAATGAAAGTTTTCCGTTTGCGTTTGCTATTTCAAGAGGAGTTGCGGTGTAATTTGCGGGGAAGTTGCTTGTGTCAACTGCACCGAGAGTGAGTGTAGCGTTGTCAAAGAGAATGGAGAACTCTGCGCCGCCAAGGCCGATATTGTTTTCGATTGAAACATCAACACTGAAGGTCTTGCCTCTTTGAACGCGTGCGCCCGAAACAATTATGATTGCGTTGGGAGTTGCCTCAATAGCGGGGATTTCGCGCTCGACATAGTCGCCGCAAACTGTGCAAGTTTGTCTTTCTACGCCCGCAACGCCAATTGTGGGATTGCTTACAGTTACCCAATCGCCAAAGTTGTGGCCAAGAGCATCGCTCTCAACGGTGAGTGTGTAGCCGCATCTCTCGCAAGCGTATTTGATACTGCCGTTTTCGGTGCATGTTGCGCCGCTTCCCGTTTCGGTGAGGGTGAAGTATTCATACGCTATGCCGTGTGCGATTGCATACGCCTCGGCAGTTGAGCCGGCGCTACAGAAGATTGTAACATTTGGCGAGTTTGCAAAGATGTTGTCGCCATCAAAAACGGTGTTAGGATTGTGGATATGGAGGACGAACTCGCTTTCAATTTCAGCAAATGCAAAATCACCGATTTTCTTTACTTCAGCGCCCGTCCAAACACGGTTTATGTTGTTGTAATCATAGAATGCATACGGTGCAACCTCGGTGTACTTTCCCCATATTCCGTAACCGGTGTATGACGATTTTCTCGGAGCGCGGATAAAGACGGTGCCGTACTTATCTTTCAAAATGCCGTTATTTGCCGAGTATGCGGGGTTGTCGCTTTGTACATAGAAAGTTGAAATGTTTGAATATACCTTGGTGGGATAAAAAGACGGTAAATTATAAGGTTATGGGAGCAAAATGGGAATCACAAATCCGTAGGGGATGGCCCCTGGACATCCCGTTTTAACTACGGTTTATGCGGGGCGTGTGATGTCGTCGCCCCATACAGTATTTTATTCAATTTACCCCTACAAACTATTTACCGTGTTGACAAAGACTTGCAAAACAATTATAATAAAAGTATCTTATTGACAGTTTTTGTCGGAAAGGGTATAAAAATGGGAAAGTTTTCTGAAGATTTCAAGGCGTTTATTATGAAGGGCAATATCGTTGATATGGCTGTCGGCGTTGTAGTCGGCGGCGCGTTCAACAAGATTGTTACCTCTCTTGTAAACGATATTATCATGCCCCTCCTCGGTCTTGTGATGGGCGGTCTTGATGTTACAGACATGAAGTTTGTTTTTGCTGAAGCTGTAATGGATGAGGCAGGCGTTATTACCAAGGCAGAGCATGCGCTTACATACGGTAATTTCATTCAGACAATTATCGACTTTCTTATCATTGCGTTCTCTGTGTTTGTTGCACTTCGCGTGTTTGCAAAACTCCAGAGAAAGCGCGCTGATGAAGAAGCAAAATAAAACAAAAATTCCCGACAAAGTCGGGAATTTTTTTATTTCTTTACTCTTACTTCTGCAAAGTTAATCGGCATGCCCTGGGATGAAAAGTTTGTTTCATACTCGGTCATGATATTGCCCTCGTTGTATTCGGAGGAGTGAAGGTTGCGGCTCATTTTCAAAATTTCCATGCCTGCGGCTTCAAACTCTTCAAGCGAAAAGTCAAAAAGGCCCACATTGTCGGTCTTGAGGCGAAGGATGCCGTCATCTTTTAGGAGTGTCTTGTAAATTTCAAGGAAAGCGCGGTATGTAAGGCGGCGTTTGTAATATCCCTTTTTGGGCCACGGGTCGCTGAAGTTTAAGAAGATGCATGAGAATGTTTTGGGTGCAAACCATTCGGTGAGTTCTTTGGCATCGCCAATGATAAAACGGAGGTTTTGGGGTGCTCCGCCGTCCATTGCCATTGCTTTTTCAACAGCGCAAACCATAACATCTTCAACCTTTTCCATGGCGTAAAAATTTGCGTTTGGATGTGCTTTTGCCATGTCGCAGGAGAATTTACCCTTGCCACAGCCTATTTCAAGGCACAGCGGGCGATTTTCGTCAAATGGGCTTTGAGGATTTTCATATATAGCGGATTTGTCGTAGCACAAAACTTCGCTTGCGGCGGCGAGTCTTTCGGCGCCGTGCTTTCTTTTTCTTGCTCTCATAGTGAGTCCTTTCAGGAAGTGATGAGGTAATTATACAATAAAAAAAGAGTAAATGCAAGATAAAATATGTAAGCGAAAATGATTATCGAACCTGTAGGGGCGATTATAAATCGCCCGAAAAGCTAGCATTGGATGTTTTACAAACGGGCGAATGATATTCGCCCCTACGGGTTTGTGATTTTCAATCAACCCCCCATGTAGCAAAAAAGCACAATGGAAAAATCCATTGTGCTTTTATGGCGCGCCTGGCAGGATTCGCCCGTCTGCGGAC
>JAZQWE010000208.1:0-9163 GCA_045632225.1 Eubacteriales bacterium
CAAAATCGTCAGCCGCCTCTAAAATATCGGCAATCTGTTTAAGCGCTTCGGCAACGGCGGTGTTGAGCACAACATTGGGCTCGGAAATATTGAGCGCGGAGCCGAGCATACGGAACTCAAACTTGTTACCCGTGAACGCAAAAGGCGATGTACGGTTGCGGTCGGTGTTATCCATCGGAAAGTCGGGGAGCACGCTTGCGCCAATCTTCATGACCTGCGCCTCCTTGCCCTCATAAGGCTTTTCAGCCTCAATGCAATCAAGAATTTCGGTGAGTTCGCTGCCAAGGAAGATGGAAACAATTGCAGGGGGTGCCTCTGCCGCACCAAGACGGTGGTCATTTGCCGCGGTGGCAACGGAAATGCGGAGCAAATCGCTATATTCATCAACCGCTTTGATTACAGCGGAGAGGAAGATGAGGAACTGCGCATTATCCGCAGGCGAATCGCCGGGGGAAAGCAAATTTTTACCCTTTTTGGTAGAAATCGAGAAGTTATTGTGCTTGCCGCTACCGTTTGTGCCATCGAAAGGCTTTTCGTGAAGCAAGCAAACAAGACCGTGGCGTTTTGCAATCTTTTTCATAAGCTCCATTATGAGCTGATTGTGGTCATTTGCGATGTTGGTGGTTGCAAAAATGGGCGCAAGTTCATGCTGGGAGGGTGCCGCCTCGTTATGCTCGGTCTTTGAGGTGATGCCGAGTTTCCAGAGTTCGTCATTGAGTTCCTCCATGAATGCCTTAACGCGGGGCTTGATAGCACCGAAATAGTGGTCGGCGTGGTTAAGTCCCTTGGGGGGCTTTGCACCGAAAAGTGTTCTGCCGCAAAGGCGGAGGTCGTCGCGCGCCTCATACATTTCCTTGTCTACAAGGAAGTATTCTTGCTCTGCGCCAACGGTTGTGCGCACGCCCGCAACGCTTGTGTGGCCGAAAAGGCGGAGCACACGCATTGCCTGCGCGGAAATCGCCTCCATCGAGCGGAGCAAGGGCGCTTTTTTGTCAAGCACCTGACCGCCGTAGGAACAGAAAACCGTAGGGATGCAGAGTGTTTTTTCTTTGATGAATGCATAGGAAGTGGGGTCCCACGCGGTGTATCCGCGCGCCTCAAAAGTTGCGCGAAGACCGCCCGAGGGGAAGGAGGATGCATCGGTTTCACCCTTTACAAGGCTCTTGCCCGAAAGTTCCATAACAACGCTGTCGCCCTGCGGCTCAATAAAGCTGTCATGTTTTTCTGCGGTGATACCGGTCATCGGCTGGAACCAATGTGTATAGTGGGTTGCACCGTTTTCAAGCGCCCATTCTTTCATCGCGTTTGCAACTACATTTGCAACCTCGATTTTAAGCGGAGCGTCTTCTTCAATGGTTTCTTTAAGGGATTTGTAAACATCCTTGGGGAGTTTCGCCTTCATCACGCGGTCATTGAAAACCAGCGAGCCGAAAAGTTCGGGTATTCTGTTAGGATATTCCATTTGCCAATCCTCCAAAAAAATTGTTTATATTTTAGTATATCACAACGGTGTGGGCAAGTCAATTGATTAGCCGCAAAAACCGATATTATTGCCTCCCTCAGACGAGGGAGGTGGCGCCGTACGGCGACGGAGGGAGTGAACCATTGTCGCTTTTACATTTACATTTTCCCTCCCTCAGTCAGCTAACGCTGACAGCTCCCTCGTCTGAGGGAGCCAATTATTCCCACCGTAACCTATAATTTACGCAAAAAACGGTTCGCAAATTGCGAACCGTTTTTTTATCTTATTTTACCAAAGTTGCTGTGGAGGTTGCGCCGTCCCATGCGATGTTATCATTGGAAACGCCGAGGGCGTTTGCAATTGCACGGAGGGGGAGGTATGTGCGGTTGTTTTCGATAATTGCGGGAGCGTCAAGCGCTACACTCTGGCCATTAACGGTCATGGTGGGAGCGTCGATTGTTACAACGATGGTTACATCGCTGTTGGTGAGGGTTGCGGTTCTTGTGGAGGCATCCCACTTAATGCCGTCATTGTTTACACCAAAGGTGTTTGCAAGGAAACGAACGGGGAGGAGCACGCGGTTGTTGCGGTTAATGGGAGCCGCATCAAGAGTCTGTGCCACAGCGTTAATGTAGCCTGTGGTAGAGCCAACGGTGAGTTTAACTTCGGTCTTTGCCTTGGCCTCGCCATAGGTGGAAATTACAAGATTGTCGAAAGAAGTGGTGTTGAGGTTGTTAAGACCGCTTGCCTCGGTACCGCGAAGACGGAAGCCGAATGTACCCGCGCTCCAAAGGCTGTACTTCTGGCACCAATTCCAAAGTTCCTTGCCGCTTGCAAGGTCGGAAATGGTAATCTGGATAAGGTCGCCCTTTACAGCCGCGCGCATATGAATGTTCATACCGGGCTGCATAATCGCACTTGAAACCTTGATATTACCCTCAAGCCATTTGCCATCAGTATTACCTGCACCGATTGCGCCAAGGGTACCGTTGTTGGAAACAAACATGTGATATCCCTTGAAACCGGACTCGGAATTTTCGATTATGTTTGCATAGTCGGAGCGGATAATGATACCGCCCTGTGTCTGAATATTGTACATATCAACATCCACAACATAGTCCTTGAGATTTACAAGTTCATCAGCACCGCCAAAGAGGATATAGGGGTGGGAAAGCGAACTCTTTGCGCTGAGGTAAAGCTGGCCGCCGTAAACTGCCCATGTACCGCCAAACTGTGCAAAGTCCTTGATGGATGCCGCATTGTCAAATGTGTTTTCATAAACCTTTACAAGGTTTGATGTGTCAATAGAGGTAGTGGAATTTGCCGCGGGGGTAGTTGTAGCGGTTGTGCCGCCCGAGATTGTAAGTTCGTTTGCGGTGGTAACTTTGAGGTTGTCAAAGTACGCCTCGCCCGCAGAATAAGCATTGTTATTCTTATAACCTGCGCGCATGCGGAGGCCGAATGTGCCCGCGGTGCGTGCAAAGTCATTTGTGTTTGTGCCGATTGTGTAAGTATAGTCATAAACGGTCTTGTTATTTTCCATGTTGGTCATGAGAATGTGCATTTTATCGCCCTTAACGGTCACTTTGATGTGAATATTTGAGCCGATATTGCAGTTGCCACTCTTGCCGACATTGATATTGCCCTTGTATGACTCATTAACCATCTCATCGGTTGCGCTGCCAAGCGCGCCCTTGTTGGCATCGTTTGCAATAAATGCAAGATAGCCCGCAAAACCGCTGGTATTATGTGTGTGCGCCGCCGAGTTGGAGCGGAAAATAATGCCGCCCGCGGTCTGCACATTTATGTAGTCAACCTCTACGGTGTAGTCGGTGAGATTTTCGCCGCCGTTGTAAAGAATGTGCGCAAACGCGGTGTCAAGATTTTTATTTGGTGACTCGGGTAAAAAGTTCTCGGTGAGGTAAAGGCCACCGTTTTTAATCTCCCACTTTTGCACATACTGTGCAAAGTCGGAAATGGTTGCGGGATTGGAAAAATCGTTTTCATAAATTACGGTTTCAGCCGCAAATGTGCTAACAGTAAGCACCGCAAGCAAAAGCGAAACGCAAAGTAAAAGTTTTTTCATAACAATCTCCTTTGAATGTTTATGGTGAGTATATTTTCGCATATTTTGTGGTCAATGTCAACATACAAATAGCACAATTATTATCGCAAATTGTGCAAAAATTATATAGTGATTCGGCACAGGGCGCTTTTTGCGGGCGTGTGATGTCGCCGCCCCCTACAAGGATTGGTGAAATCCTCCTCAAACCCGTAGGGGATGGCCCCTGGACATCCCGTTTAGGTGTATGCCTCCCTCAGACGAGGGAGGTGGCGCCGTACGGCGACGGAGGGAGTGAACCACGCGACTATCGCGTGGTTATATTTTACAAAAAACGGGTATCGCATGCGATACCCGTTTAACCTAAAAGATATAACTGTAGTAGTTTTTATTTAAAATAAGCGGCGAATATTTTCGCTTTGCCCACAGCACATTGTTCATCTCTTTTACATACGCTGAAATCTCCTCCTCGGTGGCGCTGAAGCCCTCGGCGGGGATGAATCGCTTTGTATCCGCATTGTATGTGCCGTATTTGTTCATCCAGCACCAGTTGGGACCTGTGAAAAGCGAATTGAGAATTACAAGCGGGTCGCTGTCGGAGAGAATGTCGGTGCCCATCATAAGGCGGCTGTCATACTCAAGTCCGAAAAGATTTGAAACGGTGGGAATAATGTCGATTGACGAGCATGGCTTATCAACCACAATGGGTTCTTCCATATCCGCGCAGTAAATAATAATCGAGTTGCGGAGCAAATCGAGGTTGTCATATACATCCGCATCGGTGATTGAATAAAGTTCTTTGAGTTCGTCCGCTGTGAGCGCATAAGGATAGTGGTCGGCACTCATTACAAAAACGGTGTCCTCAAGTTTTCCCGCCTTATCAAGCGCATTTACAAGCTCAGTGAGCATGAGTTCAACCTCATACTGGCAAGCGTAGAACGCCTTTACGCCCTCGGAGGCATTAAGGTTTTCCACAATAGCTTTGTGCTTTTTCGCCATCTGATTTCCGCCGAAATTGTAGTTTGCATGGCCGCTGACGGTCATGTAATAGATGTGAAAAGGTTTATCCGAATTGATAAAATAAGGCAGAGTCGCCTGCGCCATTTCATGGTCGCTTCGCGGCCAACAATTGCGCATTGTGTCGCCGTTTTCGTTGATTACATCGTCCTCAAGGCCGTTACCGATACCGATGTATTCATAGCCAAGAGCCTTGTGCGAAAGGTTGCGGCTGTAGTAATCATAGGTGTGGTTGTGGAATGCATAAACCGTGTAGCCAAGCTTGTTGAACTGTGTGCCAAAGGTGAATGGCATGGTGTTGCCGTCAAGCCAGCCAAGGCATTTTGCACTCTGGTGAAAGTTTCCGCTTGTTGCGGCGTATTCGCCCGTTGCGGTTGAGCCGCCCCAAAGCGATGTGTAGGAATTTGTAAATACAAATCCCTCGGTTGCCATTTTGTAAAGAGTGGGGGTGCGCTCTTTGTCAATCGCCTTGTATGAAAAGCCTTCAAGCGTGAGGAAAATGAGGTTTTTGCCCTCAAACATGCCCGTGTACTCATTCTTTTTGGTGGGTGTGAGGGAGGCAAAATACTCATGCATTGCCTTTATTTCCTTATCCTTTTCGTTTGCGATAAGGGTATCAAAATCAATGTCCATTACATTGTCGCCGTAAACTATGGGGGCCGGCGGAGTTTCTATGGGTGCGGTTTCCTCGACAGTTTCATCGGGCACGGTTGTTTGGCTAACAAAAGGATTATGCACGGTGTCCTCGGAAATCTCAATTTCCACATCGGATGTGCCGAAAAGCGCCGTTTTTACATCAAGGCGCGCATTTGTAACAATGCCGAAGCGTTTTACAGCCTCTTTTGCCTCAAAATCGGAGTAATAATAGTGGTAGTTACCGCCGCCGACATCCGCCTTGTCAAGTCCGACAATGCCAACCGCAAGCAAGTGACAAAGGAGCGCCGCAATAATCAGATAAATGCGAAATGCAAATGTGGGCGAAAACGCAGGGGCGTAAGTCTTGAATTTTAAAACAAAGAGTACAAACGGCAAAAAGAGGAGCACGATTGTAAACCAAACCTCGTTAATAGTGGTAAGGAGCACATCGGTAAAGTCGCCGATAGCATCGCCCGCAAGGTCCATGATGGAAAGCGTGTAATAATCGCCGAAAATATTAAAATATATGCATTGCGACACAATCACAAGTGTGGTTGCAAGAAGCATTACAAGGGTAAAAATTCGGTTTGCTTTAAGCGGCAAAAGCAGCGCAATGCCGTTTATCAAAAAGCCGTATGCAAACGAAAAAAGCAAAAGTAAAAGCAGAGTTACAACCGGAAGTCCGTTGCCGAGGGAGTAGTTGAAAACCACCTCCATAAAGAAAACGGACAGCGGGAAAAACAAAAAGAAAAAGAAATTTCGCTTGTTTCGTTTATGTGCGCGCTCTCTGGCACTAAGTGCGCGGCGCTCGGTTTCTTTTGGTGCTTTTTTGAAAAGTGCATTAAAATTGGGCTCGTTTTTGAAAAATGCGGCAAGCCCTTTGAAAAAATTGTTCATGCCCTCTCCTTTCCTACATATCTTCACATAATATATGTACAAAGAGTGAAATATATTTTACTACAGTTTTTTAAAATTTACAACGGCTTTTGCCGAAAAATATCATTTTCTCATCTGGCGTGGCGTTTTTTGGTAAAATTCAAATAAAATTTTACGCAGATACGCCGCCGACGAAAAGGAAAGGCGCGAGCTTATCTCCTCAACGGAGAGATCGGTGGTTTCAAGCAACTGTGCCGCTTTTTCGGCGCGGATACGGTTTTTTTCGGTAATCGGGGTGCTGTGCGCCTTGTTGCGAAAAAGGGTGTAAAGCGCAGATTCGCTCATGCCAAGGTATTTTGCAAGGTTTGGCACGGAGATGTCGATATCTCTTCTCATGTGCTCAAGCGCGCGCCCAAGCATTTCACGCTCACGGTCGCGCACAGTCGGCATCATTGTGGGCAATATCTCATAAAGCAATTCGTAAAGTAGCCCCACACTCTTGCAATTTACGCTTTTATTTTCGGAGAGGGCGTGCAAAAGGCTTGCGGCGCGCTCATTCATCGTGAGTTTTTGCACTCCGTATTCAACAGCGCCCTCTTGCACAAATGTGTGAAATGCAAAAGAATCGTAAGTAATGTTTTCGCCCTCCCAATATGAGTGGTAGCGACAGTTTGGCGGCGTGTAAAAAGCGTCGCCCGCGAGAAAGTGATAAACAGTTCCGCCTACATCAAATTTTGCACTTCCGCTTTTGATATATCCAATGTGATGGCACACGGTTCCGCGCGAGTTGTCGGTGTGATGCCGATTTTTGAAATTGAATGTTGCAAAATAAAACGATTTGCAGAACTGTATATTATCCATTGCCCAAAACCTACCGTTTCAAGAGTTTTTTTACAGAATATTACCCATTTTTTACAGTATAGCATATCGTAAATCCACAGTCAATTATTTAATATGAAAGTGTAATGATTAAGTAAATTGATGTTTATAGGTGCAATTTGCAACCTACAATTGATTTGCCGCCTTTGGCATCATGCTATAAACATTTATTTCACAAAGGAGAATATAAAATGGAACAGAAAAAGGTACTTGTACTCGGCGGAACGGGTGCAATGGGCGTTTATGTTGTGCCCGAACTCTTGAAACTCGGCTATAAGGTCGATGTTCTCTCGCTTGACGCAAGAGAAAGCGACAACGAAAACCTCCGCTATTTCCAAGTGGAAAATGCAAAGGTTGAGGACACCGTGCGTCCCTTCCTCGAAGAGGGCGGCTATGACGGTATCGTAGACTTTATGCTCTACACCACAAAGACATTCACCACCCGTCACAAACTCTTGCTTGACAACTGCAAGCACTATATTTACCTCTCCTCTTACCGCGTGTATGCCGATGAGCAGCACCCCATCACCGAAAGTGCTCCCCAGCTCCTCGATGTATCCACCGATACAGAGATGCTTGCAACCGATACATACGCGCTTGCAAAGGGCCGTCAGGAGGACATTTTGGAAAACTCCTCCTACACAAACTGGACAGCAATCCGCCCTGCGATTACTTTCTCAAAGTTCCGCTATCAGCTTGTAACTCTTGAGGCAGATGTTATCGTTCGCCGCGCTTTGGAGGGCAAAAAGGTATTGCTCCCCGAGGGCGCAATGAAGGCTCAGGCAACCATGACATGGGGCGCCGATGTTGCAAAGATGATTTCCCGTCTTCTCTTTAACGAAAAGGCTATGCGCGAGCACTACACCGTTGCAACCGCAGAGCACAACACTTGGGAAACCGTTGCCTCCTACTACCATGACCTCATCGGCCTTGAGTACGAAGTTATCCCCACCGATGACTTTCTTCGCCTTGTCAACCCCGATGACCCCTTCCGCGGTCCCCGTTGGCAGCTTGAGTATGACAGAATGTATGACCGCATTGTGGACAACTCCAAGGTGCTCGCAGTTACAGGACTTAAACAGTCCGACTTCACCTCGGTTCGCGATGCGCTTGCAATCGAACTTGAAGCGCTTCCCAAGGACACCGTTTGGCCCAAGGACAGAGAACTTTGCGACAGAATGGACGAATATATCAAGGAACACAATCTTTAAAAAGCATGCATCGCTGTGGCATTTGCCGTGGCGATGCATTTTTCTTTTGCAAAGCACATATCTTGTAGCAAACAAAGTTTTGCGGAGGAAAAACTATGACAAAATCGGAAAACATCTACGAAAGAATGGCAAAACGGACAAACGGCGACATTTACATCGGTGTTGTCGGCCCCGTGAGAAGCGGTAAATCCACATTTATAAAAGAATTCATGGAAAAATGCGTGCTCCCGAATATCGAGGACGAGGGTGTCCGCGCCCGCGCGCGTGATGAACTTCCCCAATCGGCAAGCGGCAAAACTGTTATGACCGCCGAGCCGAAATTTGTGCCCGAAAACGGTGCCGCCGTTAAGATGGCGGGCGGCATTAAAATGAATGTGCGCATGGTGGACTGTGTCGGCTACCTTGTCGAGGGCGCGGGCGGCTTTGAAGAAAACGGTGAGCCGCGCATGGTCAGCACCCCGTGGAGCGAGGAGAAAATGGAGTTTTCAAAAGCGGCGCACCTTGGCACAAACAAGGTCATGCGCGAGCACTCAACACTTGGCATTGTGGTTACAACCGACGGCACAATCGGAGATATTCCACGCCAAAGTTATGCGGCGGTTGAGGGCGAGGTAATCGGTGAAATGAAGCGGTGCGAAAAGCCGTTTGTGATTGTGGTAAACTCCACATCGCCAAACAGCGAGGCAGCAAAAAAACTCGGCGCGGCGCTTGAAGAAAAATACTCCGTGCCCGTTGCGCTTGTCAACTGTGCCGAACTTTCAAGAGAGGACATCGAGGGCATTCTCGCCCTCCTTTTGCTTGAATTTCCGATAAATCGCATAAATATTGACCTGCCTGAGTGGGTGAGCGCCCTTGAGGGCACTCATGCGCTTAAAGACGGCATTTACCGCGCTGTGAAAAACGCCGCAGGTGCCATTGAAAAGATGGGCGAGGTGAGCCGAGCGTTTGAAATGGGACTTGGCGAGGGCGTTGGCGCATATTTTGAGGATGCCGAGGTCAACCTTGCAAACGGCGAAGCAA
>JAZQWE010000209.1:0-2966 GCA_045632225.1 Eubacteriales bacterium
TCTCTTTGCGCCTCAATTTTCTTTTGAAGACGAGCGGTAGTGTTGGAAACAAGTTTGATAATATCCTGACCGCGCTGTTTAATACGGTCAGCAAGATCGCGCTTTTCAAAATACGCATCAAGCATTGCTCCAAATGTTGAAAAATGCTCAACACGGGTATTGCTTCCGTAATGTGTGATATTAAAAAAGTTAAACTCTATCGGTTTGTCGCTTTCATCATAAACAAGAGTCGGTAAAAATATTTTATTTTCAACGGTTTTGCGATAAAAAGAAAGAGTTTGCCACAGTTTTTCTGTTAAAACATCTTCAACAAGTGTATCTGTGTTGCCGGATGCCAAAAAAGCAAGTTCTCTTGAAACAAGCGGCGATATACCAAGAAATTTGCCAAGAATAAATTTAGAAAGCGGCATTGTTCCGTCAACACTTGCCATCATTACCGCAAGATCACGCTCACAGAGCGAAAAAAGGTCGGTTTTATCCTGCGCCGGAGGGAGTTCGTAAGTCATGCCCGGCAATACCTGACGCAAACGGCTCGTTGAAAAATCAATGATTTTTAACGCAGTTATGATTCTCTTGTTTTCGTCTGTCAGCAAAAGATTGCTGTATTTGCCCATGATTTCAACAATCAGATATCTTGTTACGGCAAAGCCCATTTCGTCACGAGTTGCAAACTCAAGTTCTACAATTCGGTCAAACCCGACCTGCTTTGCACAAACCAATTTGCCGCCGCCAAGTTGCTTTCGAAGAAGCATGCACAGCATAGGTGGAGATGCGGGGTTTTCCTTTTGCGTTTCAGTAAAGGAAATTTTTGGGTTATTGGCACCTGCATTGATGGCAAGGCGCAAATTTTCACGCGAAACGGATGAATGAAGTGTGATTACAATTTCATCCTTTTGCGGTTGCTGTATTTTTTCAACCTTTGCCTCTGTGGCGCGTTTGTTAATTTCGTCCACAACTGCAAAAATCATACCGGAGTCAAATGCCATTTTTATACCTTTCTCAAAACATAGTAAAAGAATTTGCCAACTTGATCGAATCCCGCATTTCTTGCAACTGTCGCCGAACCGATGTTTTCATGATGACATTTATAAAGAACACTAAGGCCTTTTGAACACAAAAAAGCAGACAATGCACGAACAGCCGCGGTTGAATAACCGTTTTTGCGAAAATCAACCGCTGTTTCGGTTCCGATTTCTATAAAATCCTTTGCATTTGTCAAAGATTCGCTCGTCACAGCAACCGAAACTATTTGACCTTCTTTGACTATTGCGTATATCACCCGCTCATAAGCAAGGCATTCAGCAATGTTAAATGTGGTTAAATTCTTATATTTTTTATCTCGGCGAATGCGCTCAGCTTTAATATCCTCATCTTCACTGTTTTCTTTGCAAATAAAATTATATCCCCAATTTTTGGGGTGTTTCTCTTCGGCATATCCGAGTTCGTTTCTGAACTGTTCACAGCCGTCACGCAAAAAATCAAGTGCTTCGTCCGAAAACAAATCATCGGCAAAACGGTTTTGGTATTCCTCACACAAATCTTTAGCAAACGGATACGCAAAAATTTTCGTTTCGCCGTTCATAACTTCCACATGAATAGGAACCGCAATGTCAAACAAGTTTTCGCGAATAAAATTTTCGCCCTCTGTGTCAAGTATAATCATTAAATTTCTCCGTTTTCAATTGCTTTTTTCAAATCACTAACCGTATCAAAAACCGCTGCACCTGTTTTTTCAAGTCGCTCACGGCTTTGATGCCCCCACGAAACAAGCGCAATACGAGCACCAATAGCGCTTGCCACCTCAAAATCGTGCAAAGAATCGCCAATAAACAAAGCATTACCCGGCGTTTCTCTCTCCATCCACTCTATAGCCGCACCTACTTTACCGTGCGCCTCAATGCTTTCCTGGCCAACAATTTCGTCAAAGTATTTAAGAAGTCCAAGTCTTAAAATCTGTCGGACAAGCATTTCTTTTTCAGTTGCCGAGAGCAATATCTGCTTATAACCAAGACCTTTAAGATATTCAAGCAAATCACAAATCCCTTCAAAAACAGATGTCTTTGGTTCGCGCATATTGTATTCGGCCACCCATTCGGGAGCATATTTAGGAAAATTCTCGCGCTCAAGTCCAATTTTTTCGTAATAGTCAATCACGGGAAAACCAAATGCCTCGCGATACTCTTCCACACTTTCGATTTGTTTTTTACCGTAGCGGCAAAGCAACGCATTTACCGCATCAATTCCGGTTTGAACATCGTTAAGAATAGTTCCGTTGAAATCCCAGATTATATGTGTATATTTCATTATTTCTGCGCCTTTTTAGGGATAATTCTTAAATCCTTTGTGCCAAGAACATATCCGAATGCACCAACCAATGAAATAACTACCGAACCGAGTATGTACATAGGCGCAATTACAATATCAGTACCAAGTGTATTTTTAACAAAAAGCATAATACCTGTAAAACAGCTGTTAAGCAAAATCTCAATTACATAGCAAACCGTGGCAACTGTATTTGCCCCATCAAAAAATGAGCAAACAAAATATATCACAGCAACTAAAATAAATACAAGCTCCGCTACAAGGCAGGTAAAAAAGCCTTTATTCCACGCTTTTTCAAGTCTGCCCGCATCAAAAGCAGGTTTATCTTTTGCACCGTACTCCCACATTGTTGTATAAACAATTACACCGTAAAACGCAGCGGAAAAAGCCCCCGCCAAGAGCATGATTTTTTCTCCTTGCAAATTTGTTGCCAAAAACAAAACAAGTCCAAACACAGCCATACCGATATGTGTAATTAACATTCGCGAAATCATCGAAGCATTATCTTTTAAAAATTTCATATTTTTTCTCCTAAAGCGTTTTCCTTAATTATACCTAAATTCACTACGCTGTGCAAGTATTATCACGATTTTTTCACGATAGGTATTCCATTTTTCAAAAAGTTTTTGTATAATAGGTGATGG
>JAZQWE010000210.1:0-8763 GCA_045632225.1 Eubacteriales bacterium
AAGGGCGTACGCGCGCATACGCCCGTCGCCCGTGAGAAAAAAGAATATGCACATTGAAATGCTTAAAACCGCGAAAAATAAAAAATCGCCCGCGCAGACAAAAATATAGCCTAAAATACGCCTTTTGCCCTTTTTAAAAGGGGATGACACATCAACGCCGAAAACAATCCGAAAAAAACGGATAAAATCGTAAACGGCGCCCATTGCCGCGCCAAGTAAAACGGAAAGTGCCGCACTAATGGCGGCGGCGGTCATAGAAACTTCCATTATTTTTTACCGAAAAGTATCTTTTTTGCGGGCGTCTTGGAATAGGACACGCCGTCAATTCTCCCCGTGATAAAAAGTTCGCCGCTTTCAGATGACATCTGCAAAATTCGCATGCCGTCACCTTCAATTTCAACTTTTCCGATGTCGCTCATAACCGAGATATAGTCTGTGTCAAAGGAAAGCACCTCTCGCACGGCACTCATTTTAAGCGTTTTTCGCTCGTCTATAAAAATATTTCCCCCCATTTTACATACCTCCTTTTTAATAAAGATATGCAAAGCGGGGGGAAATATTACTTTATGATATTACTTCATACATTTCAGCGGCATCGGCTTTTTTTGTGCTGTCCTTTACATCTGTGACTTTAACTTTAAGCACGCGCTCGCCAAATGCAATTTCGATAACATCGCCGACTTTTACATCGTACGATGCTTTTACAACCTTGCCGTTAACGCTGATGTGTGCGGCGTCGCAGGCATCGTTTGCAACGGTGCGGCGCTTGATAATGCGCGACACCTTTAAAAATTTGTCAATTCTCATTTTTCCTCACAGCGTTTAAAAAGTCGGCTACAAGAGCCGACTTTTTTAAAACTAAATTTAAATTAGTTGAGCTTGTCCTTGAAAGCCTTACCAGCGGAGAATGCGGGATACTTAGAAGCCGCGATCTTGATGGTTTCACCGGTCTTGGGGTTTCTGCCTTCGCGAGCTGCACGGGTCTTGGTTTCAAAAGTACCAAATCCTACGAGCTGAACTTTCTCGCCGTTTGCGAGAGCACCTTCAATAGCACCAAGAGTAGCTGCGAGAGCTGCCTCTGCATCCTTCTTCTTAAGACCTGCTTCCTTAACGATAGCTTCAACGAGTTCTGTCTTGTTCATGATTTTTCATCCTTTCAAAATGAGTAGTAATATTGGAAAAAATTGCCCGTTATTCAAAACTATTCTACCACTTATTTGAAAGATTTTCAAGTATTTTTTTCAAAAAACAAGTAAAAAAAGCGCATTTTTTGTGTATTTTTACTATTTTTCGAGGGTTTTCGCCTTGTCCCAGTATTTGTCCAGTTCTTCTAAGGAGAGTTCCTCCATGTTTTTGCCGTCGGCAAGTACGCCACTTTCCACTTTGGCAAAGCGGCTTATGAATTTGTCGGTTGCTTTAGTGAGTGCAAGTTCTGCGGAAAGGCCGTACTTTCTTGCGGTATTTACCACCGCGAAAAGAAGGTCGCCGAGTTCCTCTTCGCGCATGTTTTCGGGCGCGCTTAAAAGTTCGTCAGCCTCTTCGTAAATCTTTTTTGCGGCATCTTCGGCGCATGCAAAATCAAATCCCACTTTAGCCGCCTTTTTGCCCACTTTTTCAGCGCGCATAAGCGCGGGGAGGGGCTTTGGCACGCTTTCAAGCGAGGATGTAACGGTGTCGCGGTGTTTTTCCTTTGCCTTGAGTTTTTCCCAGTTTACAAGCACCGCATCGGATGTTTTTGCAACCGTGTCAGAGAAAACATGGGGGTGGCGGTAGATAAGTTTTTTAACAACGCCGTCGGTAACATCGTCAATGTTAAAGCCGCCCTCTTCTTTGTCAATTTGCGCGTGAAAAACCACTTGCATCATTACATCGCCAAGTTCCTCGCAAAGCAGTTCGCGGCTCTTTGTGTCGATACCCTCAACGGCTTCGTATGTTTCGTCGATAAAGTTTTGGCGAATGCTTTCGTGGGTTTGCTCTCTGTCCCAAGGGCAACCGTCCGGCGCGCGCAAAATTTCCATCACATCGCAAAGGTCATAAAAATTGTAATTCTCTTTGTTTAATAATGCTTTTTTCTTGTCGTTCATTGTTTTCTACCTGAAAATTATAGTTTATAGGAGTAAAATTATGTTTTTGGGGCGGACACGCGCCGACCCAAAAACTCCTTAAAAACCGCATGCGGTCGAGCGTGGCGCGAGCGAACGGTTTTGTTAACACATGAAAATGTTTACATTTTTATGTGAGGAAACCTATAATTTATTTTATCAAATGTAATTTATCAAATACTTTTATGAGTTTTGAACCCATGGGGATGAATTCAAAATCATCGCGTTCAAGCGCGCCAAGGAGCACGATAGCCGCGAAATAAATCACAGCGGCAACGCCGATTGCCAAAATCGCATTGATGCGCGACTCTCCAAGGATGTTTGTAAAGAGCATGTATGAGCCAAGTGCGCCCGCGCCGCAAAGTGCCGCAGAAACAAACGGCTTTAAGAAAACGCGGCGAATGCTTGGGCTAAAGTTTGCGTATTTTGCGCAGAAATAGAAGTTGCAAACAACAACAATGATGTAGCAAATATCTGTGGAAATCGGGGCGCCGTTAATGCCGATTTTAGGATTGCCGATAAGCACAAAACTTGCCACAATCTTTGCCGCCGCACCGATAAGCATTGAAACAAGCGGCAAGTAGGGGCGCTTGTGTGCCTGCAAAATCGAGTTTGTTATGGCAAGCATGCACACAAGGAATGAGGAAACCGCAAGCATTGTAAGAAGCGGGCCTGCAAGGGTTGCAGACGAGGTTTCCTTGCCGATGTATGCCATGTACATGGTGTCGTTTAAAAGTTCGCTACCCTCGGTAGTATACTTGTCAAGCAGACTTGCATTTCCGTAAATGAGTTTGAGAATGGGGGTTGCAAGCACCGCCATGCCGATTGTGCAAGGCAGGGAGAGTATCGCCGCGGTTTTGAGCGACGATGTCATAACGCGGGATGCTTCGTTTTTGTCTTCTTTCACAAGCAACGCGCTTATCATCGGCACAAGTGAGTAGCCGATGGGGTATACAAGTACGGGTATGAGGTTGAACATAGGCACATCAAGGGTGGTGTAGTTGCCGTAGAGTGCCGCTGCGCCCTTGGAGCTAAAGCCGATTGCCTGAAGTTGGCGCGAAATAACGGTAAGGTCAATGAGGTTTGCAAGCGACATTACCGAGGAGGAAAGTGTCACGGGAATTGCAATTACAACAAGTTCGCGCAAAAGCGATTTTGTGCTCTCTGTTTGCATTGAGTAACTGTTTGGCAGAGCATATTCCTCGTTAATTTTTTGGGTGTTGTAAAGGAGTTTTGTAATCCAGATAAAGCCCATGCCGCAAAGCACGCCGATGGTAAGGCCAAAAACTGTCCAAGCGGCGGTGATATGGAGTTCGTCACCGCGTGCAATCGACCAATTTGCAAGCAAAATACCGATAAGTAGTTTACCAAGCGACTCAAGAAGTTGCGAAACAGCAGTCGGCCACATTACCTGATGCCCTTGGAAATATCCGCGGAACGCGCTTGTAAGGCATACGAAAAACAGCGTTGGTGCAATTGCCATTATGCAGTATTTTGACTCGGGGATTTCAGCAACGCTGTCCGAGAAAAATCCCGCGCCAAAGAAGAGGGCGCAAGCACCCACGGTACCTATCAAAAAGAAAAGTGCAAATGCGATACGCGTTATTTTCTTTACCTGATTAAAGTTGCCCGCGGCGCGGCTGCGGGAAATCATATACGATATCGCAACGGGGAGTCCCGCTGTGGATACCATGAAAAATGTGGTGTAAATTGTGTACGCCGCGTTGAAATATCCCATGCCGTCGTCGCCGAGAATATCGTGAAGCGGTATTTTAAAAAGTAGTCCTATCGCCTTTACGATAAGGTTTGATATCGTAAGGATAAGCACGCCGTTTACAAACATTTTAGTGCTTGTTTTTTGTTTAGAAGCCAATGTTGTTAATTCCTTTCTCCAATGAACTCTCTGAAAACCGACTCGTCGGGAATAAATTCCGATGAAAATTCGGGTATGCTTTCAAGTTTTTTGATAATGACATTTGCGGCATTTTTAAAGTCGGAGTCTTTTGCAATTCCCAAAAGCAATGGTAAAACAAACGGCTTTATCACAGCCACTTCGTATGCCATTGTGGAATTTATGCGAAAATCAACGCCGCCAAGGTTGGGATATATATGCTCATCTTCGTTTGCAACCACGCTTTGCCAAAGCGAAAATGTAAATTCCGCCACAGCACCCCTTGTTCGCGCGTCGCGCACAAGGCGGCGCATAAAGCGTAGTTCTCTTTGGGAAAAGGTTGCACCGTTAAAGGTGAGCGAGTCCTCTACAGAGATGAAAAGCGAGGTGTAATCATGCCCGTTAAGATGTTTTAAGACATCGGGGTAGACGGCTTGAATGCCCTCAAACAAAAAGACATCCTCGTCTTTTACATATATTTCTTCAAGTCCTACGCGTTTGCCGTCTTTGAAATCAAATTTTGGCAAAACCACCTTGCCGCCCGCCTCAATTTGCTCAACTACCTTTGCAAAAAGGTCAAGGTCGATGGTTGAGGGGGAGTCATAATCAATGGTAGTGCCTTTTTCAAAACTGCGCTTGATAAGCACATCACGGTCAAAATAAAAATCGTCAATTGAAATAGTGTGCAGTTCTTTGCCGCGTTTTTTAAACTCATCATCAAGAATTTTTGCCGTTGTGGTTTTGCCCGAGCAACT
This sequence comes from Eubacteriales bacterium, assembly GCA_045632225.1. Classification (GTDB taxonomy): domain Bacteria; phylum Bacillota; class Clostridia; order Oscillospirales; family CAG-272; genus UMGS902. The sequence goes on from JAZQWE010000210.1 coordinate 4,749, forward strand.
CGGCCCGCAGAGCATGATGATTCTGCCGCCCGAAAGCGATATTTCGCATGCTTTTTTTACATCTGCAAGGTATTCTTCCTCGCATTTGTTTATAAATCGCTGTATTTCCTCATCCGATAAAAAGTTCAAATTATCAATAATCAAAATCTACTCCTTGCCGAAAAATTCGAAAACTTTTTGCTTATATGAGGGATTTTCTTCGTCGCCTTTTACGATTTTGTCAAAGTCCCTTAAATATTCGTATGGATATTTGGGAGCAAATATGCGTTTCATTCTGCGCTCGCCGTTTTCGTCAAACTCAACAAGTTTTGTAACAGCGCCCGCACCCGCTCCGAAAATGGAGTGTAGTTCTTCCATCATGTAGATGTTGTACATGCACTCACTGCCGTTTTTTGCAAAGCCGACATTTTCAAGATTACCCACGGCATTTTTCTGTCGGTACATATAGTATGGCTTGTATGCGGCGTTTGCAAGCATGAGTTGCGAATATTGAATGCATTTTGCGGCAGAGGGAACATCGGGCACAAATTGCTCGCCATCTCCCTTTGAGAGCGCCGCCGCGCGCTTAAAGCAAAAAGTATGTACGGTTATGTTTGTCGGGTCAAGCGCTATGATTTTTTCAAGCGAAGCCGAAAACTTTTTGAAATTGTCACCGGGGAGGCCTACGATAAGGTCGGTGTTGATATCGCGTATGCCCGCCTCTTTTGCGATTTCATAGGCTTTGAAAAAGTCTTCTGCCGTGTGATGGCGGCCGATATTTTCAAGCACATTGTCCGCAAGTGTCTGCGGATTTACGCTTACGCGTGTAACCCCGAATTCCTTGGCAATGTGCATTTTTTCTTTTGTAATTGTGTCGGGTCTGCCCGCCTCAAGCGTAAATTCTTCGAGGGCGTTCACATCGGTGCAGGATGCAACGGTTGAAAGCAGTTTTTTGAGTTGGCGCGCATTAAGCGTTGTGGGTGTGCCGCCGCCAATGTAAACTGTTACCACTCGTTTGCCAAGCGAATTTATTGTTGCAAACACATTTTTGATATCCTTGACGAGTAAATTAAGATAATCGTCAAGCATGGAAAGCATCTTTTGCGATGCCGATACAAATGAGCAATATGCGCATCTTGTGGGGCAAAACGGGATGGAAATATAAACGCTGCACCCGTTTTTGTCCATGTTTTTGGTGAGTTTAATCTCGGTTTGCGCAACTTGAGTTGCAAGAAATGCCTTTTTGGGATTTAAAAAGTATTCGGTTGCAAGGAGTTTGCGCGTTTTCATAACGCCAAAGCCATCCACAAGATACTGTGCTGCAACCTTTGCGGGGCGAACACCCGTAAGAAGTCCCCAAGGGGAAATATATCCGAAAAAGTCCTTTGCCGCAAGCGTCATGGCATGTCCCGATGCCATTTTGCGCACGCGCTCTTTGGGGAAAATTTCCGAAAAAGGCACAAAACATTCAGCCTCACACTTTTTGTCACCAAGGCGAATTGTTGCGCGCGAAAAAATGCCGTCATCTTTGTCGACAACGACAAAATCAACTACGGGCACATCGGCACTTTCCACTTCATCCTCGGCAAATTTTGCGCCGGGAAAGTAAATAAGGCAAAGTGTTTGCGCGTAATATCTGTTTAAATTTCCGTCTATGTTTAAAATCATGATGTTTTTGTAAATTAAAGGTTACGGGAGTAAAATCGGAACCACAAATCCGTAGGGGATGGCCCCTGGACATCCCGTTTTAACCACGGTTCATGCGGGGCGTGTGATGTCGCCGCCCCCTACAGTATTTCATTGAAATTCCTTCACATAAACTATAATTTATCTTTCTGTTTTTTTCCAAATTTTTGAGTCCATCAAAATTGTTACGGGGCCGTCGGCGTAGAGGGAAATTTGCATGTCCGCGCCAAAAACGCCCTTTTCTACGGGTACACCCTCGTTTTCAAGGCATTTTGAAAAATACTCATAAAGCGGCTCTGCAACCGAGGGGTGCGCCGCAGGAGTAAACGAGGGGCGGTTGCCGTGCGAAACATCGGCACCGAGGGTAAAGTTTGAAACAACAAGAGCGGTGCCGCCGATGTCTTTTACGGACAAATTCATCTTGTCATTTTCATCGGTGAAAATGCGAAGTTTTGACACCTTTGCCGCAAGAATTTCCGCATCCTTTTCGTCATCGCCCCCGACAACGCCAAGGAGCACAAAAAGTCCTTTATCGCATTTGCCCGCCTGAATGCCGTCGGCGATGACTGAGGCAGAGGCGGCTCTTTGAATTACTGCTATCATTTTCCAAATCCTCTTGTAACCGAGATTACGCTCGGCACTCTTTTAAGTCTTGCAACGATTGAATTGTAATGCGCGGTATTTTTACAGCCCACAATGAGGTTGATGAGCATGTTGTCCTCACCCTTTTTCTGTGTGTTGATCTGGAGCAGGGAAACTTTCATATCCGCAAGCGCGGTTGTAACTTCTGCAAGGAGGGTGATGGAGTTTTCGGCATAGAGAATTACAAGCGCCTCATAAACATCGCCGCCGTTTTCCTCTGTCGCACCGTATTCCCAATGAGCGCTTATAAAGCGGTCACGCGATTCTTCGCTTTCCTGACCGCGAAGCACATTGGGACAATCGATTTTATGAATCGAAACGCCGTAGCCGCGCGTGATAAATCCGATAATCTGGTCGCCGGGGAGGGGGTTGCAACAATGTGCAAATTTAGTCACACAGCCGTCCTCGCCGTCAACAACAACGCCGCCGGTTGCTTTGACTTTGTTTTTGGATGCAAGTTTTACATCCTCCGCCGCGAGAGGCACTTCGGGAGTCTGATCTTTAACAAGACGGTCAAGTTCGTCGCGGAGTTTTGTGGCGATTTTGCTGATTGGCATGCCGCCGTAGCCAAGCATGTTGTAAAGGTCCTCGGCGGAGTTCATACCAACGCGAGTTGCAACATTTGCAACAATTTCGTTTCTCACTTCGGATGTGAAAGATTTGCCCGAGCGGCGAAGTTCTCTGTCAACATCCGCCTTGCCGAGTGCAATGTTTTCATCGCGTTTTTCTTTCTTAAACCATTGGCGGATTTTAGCGCGGGCATCACCCGTTTTTACAATGTTAAGCCAGTCACGGGAGGGGCCTTTTGACGATGAGGAGGTGAGAATTTCGATAATGTCGCCCGTTTCGGGAGCGCGGTCAATCGGCACAATTGTGCCGTTGATTTTTGCACCCACCATCTTGTTACCGACAGCGGAGTGGATTGCATAGGCAAAGTCAATGCATGTTGAGCCCTGCGCAAGTACGATTACATCGCCCTTGGGGGTGAAAACATAGGTTTCATGGCGGAAAATATCAATTTTGAATGCATCAAGAAATTCGTCGGGGTCGCGTGTATCATCCTCGATTGCAAGGAGTTGCGATACCCATTTGAGTTTTTCATCAATGCTTTCGGCCGCGGTTTCGCCTGACTTGTATTTCCAATGCGCCGCCACACCGAATTCAGCAAGTTGATGCATTTCGTGGGTGCGGATTTGCACTTCAAAGGGAATACCCGACGAACTCATAACGCTTGTGTGGAGCGAGCGGTAGAGGTTGGGTTTAGGTGTTGAAATATAGTCTTTGAAACGGCCGGGGATGGAGTGAAACATTTCGTGAACCAAGCCGAGCGCGGTATAGCATTCGAGTTCGGTATCAACGATTATGCGGAGCGCGTAAAAGTCATAAATATCGTCAAACGCCTTTTGCTGATTGTACATTTTGTTGTAGAGCGAATAGATTGATTTTACGCGGCCTTTGAGTTCAAATTTTATGCCGTTTTCGGTGAGTTTTGCGGCAATTTCATCTTTTGCTTCGCGGATAAGGGTGCGCGAAAGGCCAAAACGCTCCTCAACTTTTCCTCTTACTTCCTCATATCCGATGGGGTCAAGGTACGAAAGGCTGAGTTCCTCAAGTTCGTGCTTGATAAGGCTGATACCAAGACGGTGCGCAAGGGGCGCATATATGTACATGGTTTCAAGCGCAATGGCACGCTGACGCTCCTCGCGCT
>JAZQWE010000211.1:0-11548 GCA_045632225.1 Eubacteriales bacterium
TAATCGACGGCGGTACATTCGCCCCCACAATCACCTACGGTGTAAACGATGCGCTTAAACTCGACAGCGCGTTCTCCCTTTCGGGTCAAAACTTCCTTGCAGATGATGCAACTCTTACAATCAATGGCGGTACATTCAAAACTCCCATTTATGTAAACGCATATATCGGAATCAACTACACCACCGCAAGTGCGGCATCGCAACTGACAAAGTCATCCCGCGACTACTATGTAAGCGACGGTGATGTTACCGTTTCAATTAACGGCGGTACTTTCACAAGCGAATGCTTTGAAATCAGCGCGCTCCAGACCGCGGCGGCGTTCAACCGCCTTATGCGCGGCAACTTTACACTCAACATCGGTAGCGGCGCAACCCTTGCAGACGGCATGGTGCTTGATGCAACTCAGGTAAAGGCGTACAATGGCGTTACCGATAAAATTGCTACTGTAAACTATGCAAACTCCGCCGTGGTTCTTGCAAAGAACTTTGACAGCGCAAACGGCATTGAAAGCATTACAAAAGAACCCCTCCGCATCGCCTGCATCGGCGACTCCATTACTCAGGGTACGGGTTCGGGCACATTTGACACAATGTCCTACCCCGCACAGCTTTACAAAAAGCTTATCGAGGAAAATGAAGATGTAATCGTTTCCAACTACGGTTGCGGCGGCACTAAGGTAACCAATGTTCAAGGACTTTACTACCGTGACGGTCTTGCATACACCATCTCTTCCGAAGAAACCGACGCTGACATGGTCATCCTCGGCCTTGGCATCAACGACCGCGGTTTTGTGGGCAACACAGTAAGCCCTCGCGCTTTGTTCAAGGAAGAATACGAAAGCCTTCTTGAGTCCTACACAAACAATCCCGAAACCGAAAAACTCTATGCTACAACCGCTACCTACTGCTATGAGTATGCAAACGAGATTTCTCAAATTGTTCGCCTTTTCCAAAAGGAAACCGTAAACAAGATGGCAGCCGAGGGCAATGACAAGGTTGCAGTAATCGACCTCTTTGAACTTTTGCTTAGCGACTTTATAGACGGCAAAGGACTCGGCTCGGACAAGCTCCACCCCACAGCAAGTGGTTACACCACCTATATGAACGCAATCTACAATGCAATTTTTGCAGATGAAAAGGTGACAAGCAAGCCCCTTGCAAAGAGTGCTGACATCTATGTTGACCAGGCAAACGGCACAAACTTTGGTACGGGCACTAAAGAGGACCCCGTAAAACACCTCATGGTTGCTTACGAAATGGCGGATAGAAACGCAGATGTTGTAACAATCCACCTTGTAGGCACTTACACCGATGACAATCTTACCACCTCCACACCCTCAAACAACACTCCCCTTGACCTCAAGTCACTTCGCATCGTTGGCGAGCCCGATGCAGACGGCAATAAGGCAAAGTGGATTATGTCATCAAAATATTTCCTCTTTAACTGTGATACCGAACTTGACAATATCATTGTTCAGTACAGCGGCAACACCGTAATCTACTTCTTCGGTTGCTTTAACAGCATCACATTTGGCGAAAACTTTGAAACAGCATCGCACAGATATGCGCTCTTTGTTGCGGGTCACAATGTTTACAACGATGACCCCACCGGTCTTCGCTACACAACTGCCGAAGATGTAAGTTCCGACAAGGACATCACCGTAAACATTCTCGGCGGTAAATTCCTCTATGTTATCGCGGGCAACCGCCACTATGCTTCTGCTGACAATGCAGGTTTTGCGCCCTACGGCACATACAGCGGCAACATGGTTCTCAATGTTGGCAAAAACGCGTTCCTCTCCGCTGACTCTGACCAAGAAAACGCAATCTGCGGCATGAACTACCTCACCGGTACAATCACCGCAAATCTTGACACTTGGGCAAGTGGCATTGACATCCGTGAGTACGGCGCAATCACCAAAAAATCCGAACTTGCAAAAGAGTATAACGAAACCTTTAACACCGGTAAAGTTATCATCAACCTTGGCCAGGGTGTTACAAATACCGTAATCCGCTCAGGCGACATCAATAAGGACGGAAATGTGGATTTGACCGACGCACTTGAACTTTTGAAATGTGCAATCAATGACACAAAGATTGACTCAAGGTATCTCTATGACAGAGAAAAGGTCAGCCTTGTAAATGTAATCCGCGCACTCACAATGTGTGCAAAATAAAAAAAGTGTTGTCCGAAAGGACAACACTTTTTTTATTGTTAGATATTGGTTTCTTCTGCAGGAGTCTGCGCCTCTACATAGAAGTATGCGCTGTAAAGACCCTGGAAAATGGAGCTGAACAAGCCAACTGCAAGTGCAAACACGATTGTAACGAGTATAAACAAAATACCAAGAATCGGAATAGCACAGAAAAGACCGAGGATAAGAGAAATAACAAAAATACCGCCGCCAAAGCAAAGGTCAGCAAGGAACATCTGACCCTTCTTGCCGTTTGTCATCTGCATGGAAAGGCGAAGCGCCTGAGTTGCAGTAACTTCGGGCTTGGTCATGAGGATGTAAGGAACAAAGCGATATGAATAAGCCTTAATAACAGCCATTATAGGACCAACAATCGGAACAAGCGCCCAGATGATAATCCAAAGAGTCTGCCATGCCATACCGCCAACGATACGAACACAGTTTTTGTTAAATGCCGCGAAAAGCTGGTCGGAGTTTACTTCTTTGCCACTAAGACCGTCGATGTAAACCTTTGCCATACCGCAAGTGATAAGCACGGAGAATGCCGCGCCGAGAATGAATACGGGAGCGGTGAACATAGTTGCAAGATAAACCATAATGCCGCTGAGAAGAGAAAGACCCCAAAGCATGATAGGCTTCTTAAAAATAACCGCTAATGCTTTTTTGTATGCCTCAATAAACAACATATAAAAAGCCTCCTTAAAATATAGTAGATAGTTTCTATCTCTGTTATCAATATACAATGTTTTGCATAAAATGTCAACATTCTACATACCAATATTTGATAAATTGATACTGTAACTTATCGTTTGTGTGAGTAATAGTAGGCTTCCTCGGACGAGGGAGGCATATTTACACAAGCCATTCCTTAAACTCTTTTGTAAATATCCTTATATAAATACAGCGAGCCGAGGATGAAAAGGGGCAAATCCAGTTCTTTTGCCGCTTTTTTTGCCGCGGCAAAGGATTTTGCAATATTGTCGCATGCGCTTGTCTTTACTCCGCGTGAGCGGTAAACCCTCGCAAGCGAAGCCGCGTCAAGCGCACGGGGATTATCCACTTTAAGTGTGAAAACCTCTGCCGCATGCGGCGCAATAATATCCACCATGTCATCATACGCCTTGTCGGCCATGACACCCGTTAAAAGCACAAACTTTTTGCCACCGAAAACGCGCACCGCCGTATCAATTGCCGCACGCACGCCCTCCTCGTTGTGCCCGCCGTCAAAAACGGTGATGGGAGAGCGACTTAAAAGTTCAAATCTTGCAGGCCACTTCGCCACGGCAATTCCATCATACAAATTCTTTTTTGTAATGCTTAATCCACGCGTATTCAGCACTTTGCAAGCCTCGATAACAAGCGCAATATTAAGCGGCTGATAGCCGCCGATAAGCGTGCTTTTGATATTTTTATACTCGCCGTAGTCCATCACAATACCGTCAAGAGTATCGGAAATTACATTTATATTTTCAGGGCAAACGGTGCTTACAACGCTGTTCTTTTCATTTGCCTCGATAAAAATTACCTCTGCCGCCTCCTCTTTGAGGCGCGCGGTAACCGTGGGACAATCTTTTTTGATAATGCCCGCCTTTTCCCAAGCAATCTTTGCAAGGGTGTTGCCAAGAAGTTGGGTGTGGTCAAACGAAATGCCCGTAATGAGCGAAGCAAGGGGGGTGTCAATAACATTTGTCGAGTCAAAGCGACCACCCATGCCAACCTCAAGCACCACAACATCCACCTTCTTGCGCTTAAAAATCTCAAAACCGATGGCGCTGATAAGTTCAAACTCTGTGGGGCTGTCCTCCATTGCATCGGCGTGGGGTTTTACAAAAGAGGTTGCCGAAGCAAGCATATAGTTTGAAACGGGTGTACCGTTTATCGCAATACGCTCATTGAAAGTGCGCACATAGGGCGAGGTGAAGGTGCCAACCGTGTAGCCTGCCGCCATTAAAATTGAGGTTAAAAAGGCGGAAGTGCTACCCTTTCCGTTGGTGCCGCCGATGTGTATACAACGAAGAGTTTTTTCGGGATTGCCAATGCGGCTCAAAAGCTCCTCAATGCGCGAAAGTCCCGGTATACTACCGCGCCATGTTACGGAATGTATATATTCAAGTGTCTGTGTGTAGTTCATCAAAGGTACTCCTTTAAAGCGGGGTGGCTGACAAAAATTTTTATCAGCGTGTATTCAAGCGCGCCGATAACTGCGTATGTGGGAATGCGGAGCATAAGCACCTCAATGGGCGTTGCAAAATATAAATAAAGACCTGCACTTTTTATCACAACCGAACCGACGGCGTGCGCAGCAAATACCGAAAGCCAAAGTTTTGAAAAGTTTGCAATGCCCCGTCTGCCGAAAACGCCCGCCAAAAAGCCTACCGTAGCGGCGCCGAATGTGATAATGGGATTTATCGCGTATCCCACAAGAAAACATCCGATAATGTCCGCCACAGCGCCGCAAAATGCGCCGCAAATAGGGCCGTAAAGGTATCCCGCAAGGAGGATTGTAAGGTTTTCAAAACTAATCCTTATCGAATCACCCACGGGTATTTGCAAATACTTTCCCAAAACCAGACTTATTGCCGCAAAAAGCGCAAGTCTGACCAATATTTTTGTGTTGAATTTCATTTTTGAAGTCTCCTATTTAAAAATAGAGCCTTCCCGTTGTTTCAGCGGGATGCGAAATGCGCACCGCGGCATACGCCTTCGTCCGTTTTGCAACTCCCCGTCAAAACGGCACTTCACGCGCGCAAATCTACTCTGTGCAGTTTTTTATAAAACCTTTTTATTTTTCAAATCTTACATCGTTGCCGCAGAACACAAGTGGCGTGTACACGCCAAGCAAGCGGCTGAAAATGCGCTCTCCATAGCGCTCTGAAAGGTCGCGCGCATCAAGATTGGTGCTTACCACGGTGGGAAGCCCCTTGCATATACGCGTGTCGATAACATTGTAAATAAAGGACTCGGTAAATGCGCCCGCGCCCTCGGTGCCAAGGTCATCAACAATCAAAAGTTCGGCACACATGTACTTGTCCGTGTCGCCCTCTCCCTTAAACTTTGCTCTTTCAAAATCCGCAACCATATTGAGCGCCGAGGTGTAAAGCACATCGTAGCCACGGTCAATAACGGTTTTTGCAAGTGCGCTTGAAAGGTGGGTTTTGCCAAGTCCCGTGCCGCCCATAAACAAAAGTGAGCCGCTTTTTGCGCTGAAGTTTTCAGCGTAAGTGCGAATGATTTGAAAATTCTGCTCCATTCTGGCACGGTCATCACCCTTGAAATAGCCAAGGGAGTAGTTGTCAAAGCTCTGCTTGAAAATAAGCGCGCCAAGACCGCTTGTTTCGTAACCTTTGAGCACAAGTGCGCGCTTAAAGCACTCACACATTTTGCCCTCAACAAAGCCAAGATCCTTGCACTTTTCACAGTCATATTTAACATCGCTGTAGTCAGCGGGATAACCTGCTTTTTCAAGTAGTCTTGCCCGCGCCTCGCGCAAATATGCCGTGTCACGCTTGATTACATCCATCTGCTCTGCAAGCGCCGCTTTTCCTGAAAGTGCCGCTTGAAAAATGCGCGATGCCGTGGTTGAAAGTGCCGCATCTATCTCACCGACACCCTCAACGCGCGAAGCAAGCATTGCCGCACGCGCCTCGGCCTCGGCGATTTTATCAAGGTGCTTTTTTTCAAAAGCCTCTTTCAATTCATAATAGTTTTTTGTGTTAAAACTCATTTTTTATCTCCGTTGTATGAGCGTTCAAGCGCCTTTGAAAGCGCATCGTCAACATTGAAACTGCGTGCTGTAGCCGTTCCCGCACGAGTGGTTTTTGCGGCAGGTTTTGCCGCCTTTTTGGGAATATCAGCAGGCTTTTTAACACCGCTTTCATGCCAGTTTTCAAGAATTTTGTTTATGTAACTAAAAGATGCCTTGCCCGTATTGTTAACGGTTATCTCATACGCCTCTTTGAGCATTTCGTCGCTGACACAAAGTTCGTCAAACCATCTTGCAAGAAATTCCATTTCCTTTTTGCTGTAGTCCCTTGCGCCCATGCCAAACATTGAGCGAACTCTGCCCGCACGCCCGTCAAAACGCTCAAGCCATTGCAATTTTTCTTCAAGCGCCGCCGCGCTGTCAATGCCGTTTGCAATATAGTCATTTGCCACTTTTACAAGATAGCGAAGGGGTTTTTCGCGCTTTTTGACAAAATATCCGATAAGCGCGAGAATATACTCCGTAGAGAGCATGAGGTTTGAATAAAGGTCGGCGATAAGTTCAATATCCTTGGTGTTGAAAATCCAACCCGCGGTTTGCTGTGACATGTCGATAAGTGCCTTAAACTCCGCATTTCCCTCAGCAATCTCACAAAGTTCGTTTGCGGTGAAAGTGTGGTTTGTGTTCTCGGGCAATGCACGGCGGCGGGGAGGTGCCTTTGCTTCCTCTTTCTTTTCGGGCACATTAGTGCCCTCTTTTGCCGCCTTGGTGCGCTTTAATACGCCCGCGCCGCACCAGAATTTAAGCGATGATTTTACATCGCCCTCGCTTATTCCAAGCTCGTTTGCAATAGCATCGCTTGCAATGTCAGCGCCGTCCTTTTCCATGCTTGCCGCCAAAATCAAAACGCGGAGGTCATTTGCATCAGCGTCTGCAAGCGCTTCTATGCATTCGTGCGGCAAAGGGATAGCGTCATTGCCTTTTTTAAAATTCAGTTTCATTCGCCATTCCCTCGCATGCGCTGTTGATTCTGTAGGTAAGTTGCATAAGCGAATCGCCGATATGTACATTTTGAACTACTGTGCCGAGTTCCTCAAAATTAAGTTCCACATTGGTAAAATTCCAAATTCCCTTAACTCCGAGAGCGGCAAGTCGCTGTGCGGTGTCCTTTGCATAGGCTCGCGGCAATGTCAAAACAGCAATATCAATAGCGTTGTTCTTGACATATTCGTCAAGCTCGGAAACATCATAGATATGAAGCTCGCCGTAATCCTTGCCGACAAGTTCCTTTGAGTTGTCAAAAAGCGCTGTGAGCGTTACGCCGCGCTTTGTAAACATGGGGCTGCCCACAAGCGCAAGACCAAGATGTCCCGCGCCGACAATAACCGCGCGATAACCTTTGTCAACACCCAAAATCTCGCTGATTTTGGTGTAGAGATATTTTACATTGTAGCCGTATCCCTGCTGACCGAAGCCGCCAAAGCAGTTAAGATCCTGTCTTATCTGCGACGCTGTAACATTCATCATTCTTGAAAGTTCGCTTGAGGAAATTCTCATTCTGCCCGCCTCAAGCAGTTCGCGTAAATATCGAAAGTATCTCGGCAGGCGTTTTATAACCGCCGAGGAAATTTTATAATTCGTGTTTTTATTTTCCATTGTTTTGTCCTTTCGTTTATGGCTCCCTCAAACGAGGGAGCTGTCAGCGTTAGCTGACTGAGGGAGGGACTCTTTTACCAAGTTATCAATAAATTCACAGACTCCCTTGAAATTTTCATCTATTTCAGGATCTAAAATACGAACGACCGTGAAGCCCATTTTTTCAAGTTTGCGCGTTCTTATTTCATCCTTCTCTTGACTTCCTTCCTCGTAGTGAACGCTACCGTCAAGCTCTATTATAAGTTTTACTTGGGCGCAATAAAAATCAACTATATACTGTTTTCTACACAGCCGAAGCACCCCGGTCGGTGCCGTCTTTTGCGCCGTTTTGATATTCGTAATAGCCTTGTGCGGCAATCATTGCCGGCTACGGTTTTCGCCATTTTCAAGAATATGCCGTGTTTTTTACAAACCGAGGCGTTCAGCCATCGAGGCATATTCAAGACGCGGCTGAACCAAAGTTGTTTTCTACACAGCCGAAGCATTGAGGTCGGTGCCGTCTTTTGCGCCGTTTTGATATTCGTAGTAGCCTTGTGCGGCAATCATTGCCGCGTTGTCGCCACAAAGAGAGAGGGGCGGCAAGCAAAGTCGTGCGCCCTTCTTTTCGCAAACGGCGCTTGCAACTGCGCGAAGGTGCGAATTTGCGCTGACGCCGCCCGCAAGCACCACCGTGCCAAGTTTAGTTACATCAAGCGCGGCGGTAAGTTTTTTATAAAAACCGTCGGCAATAACACCCGTAAAGGATGCCGCAAGGTCGGCGCGGTCAATCTCCTCGCCCTTTTGCGAGGCGGTGTTGATAAGATTTAATGCCGCTGTTTTAAGTCCCGAAAAAGAAAAGTCGAGCGTGTCGCCCGCAAGCGCGGGGGACGGCAATTTATATGCATTTTTGTTACCCTCGTGCGCAAGGCGGTCAAGCGCCGCGCCGCCGGGGTATGGGAGGCCGATTACTCTGCCGATTTTATCAAATGCCTCGCCCGCCGCATCATCGCGTGTAGAGCCGATTTCCTCAAATTCGGTATAACTTTTCACCACATAAAAAGAGGTGTGTCCGCCCGAAAGCACAACGCCGAGGAACGGGGGTTTAAGGTCGGGATACTCAAGATAAGCCGCCGCAATATGCCCCCTTACATGGTCAACGCCAACAAGGGGAATGTCATTTGCAAATGCAAGCGATTTGCCGAAATTTACGCCGACAAGAAGTGCGCCGATAAGACCCGGACGCGCGGTAACTGCGCAAAGTCCGATGTCGGAAAGCGAAAGGTTTGCCGCATCAAGCGCCTCGCGCGTAATGCGCGTAACCGCCTCGATATGAGCGCGACCCGCAATCTCGGGCACAACACCGCCATAAAGACGGTGAATGTCTATTTGCGATGCAATTATGTTGGCTAAAATGCGACGCTTGCCGTCAGCCATTTCAACAATGGCGGCGCTCGTTTCGTCACATGAACTTTCAAGTCCTAAAATATACATGTTTTATAAATCCTTTTTGTAGAGGACAGCGTCCTCGGTAGGTAATTTGTAATAATTTTTTCGCATGCCGATTTCTTCAAATCCGCACGCTGTATAAAGGTGCCTTGCGGCGCTGTTTGTGACGCGAACCTCAAGAAAAATCGCATCGCTTTTGCCACGCAAAGCATCAAAAAGTGCCAAAAGTAATGCCCTTCCCACGCCCATTTTGCGAAATGCGGGGTCTGTCGCAACTGTCAAAATATCGCTCTCGCGGCAAACCGTGTACGCGGCTATGTAGCCGACGGCGGCACCGTCAAGCGTTGCAACAAGCAAAACTTTTTCGCCGTCACAAAGCATTTTCAAAAAATCCTCGCGCGACTCGGGGAGCGAAAATGTTTCTCTTTCAAGCACCGCGATAAAATCAATATCGCATTCACATGCGCGCCTTACTTCAATTTTCATCTTCAAAAATAAACGGAAATACCGATTTTATCCCCTCTTTGATTTGAGCAAGACATGCGGCATACCTTTCAAGGTCACCGCCGTATGGGTCTGCAATGTCGCCAAGCACGCGGATTTTGCCCGCGTATTCGGGAAATGCAAACATAAGCGATGCCGCATGGGAGGGAGAAATAGCAAACACACCGTCACAGCGTTCAAAATCCTCTTTGGAAAACTGCAAGGCACGGTGATTTTTATAATCGTTTCTGCCCTCGGAAATAATGCCCGCGCCCTCAAGCGCCTTTGCCGCATTTTCGCTGATTGGCGCCCCTTGCGCCGCCGCAATGCCGCGGCTGAAAGCAAAGATGCCGTGCGGCGCACCGTAGCGGTTAAGCATAGCCTCTGCCATTGGTGAACGGCATGTGTTGCCCGTGCACACAAAGCAATACACGCGAATATCGCGCGTGCGCTCATCCTTTATCTGAAAAATAATTTCTTCGGTTTGCATATTATCAATATCCAAAAGCGGTGCCAAGGCTATCGTCATTTTCAAGCCAATCGGCAACACGGATTTTGCGATATGTTTCTTTTGTATCGCGGATAACAACCCACTCAATGCCCGCGTTGATAATCATGCGCTTGCACATCATGCAATTGGATGTGTCGGGAGCAATTTCGCCCGTGAGGGGCATTGTGCAACACATATAAAGTGTCGCGCCGAGCATATCGGTGCGCGAAGCGGCAATGATTGCATTTGCCTCGGAGTGAACCGAGCGGCAAAGTTCATATCTCTCGCCGCGCGGAATGCCAAGCTCCTCGCGGTGGCACGATGCAAGGTCGGTACAGTTCTTTCTGCCGCGCGGTGCGCCATTGTAACCCGTGGAAACTATAACATCGTTTTTAACAATAATCGAGCCAAAGCGGCGACGAAGACATGTCGCGCGCTCGGACACGGTCTGTGCTATATCGAGGTAGTAATTTTCTTTAGAAACTCTTTCCATTTTACTTCTCCAAATATTCTTTCACAAATTTTGCGAATTCCTCGCGAGTTTCCGGGTGCTCAAGCGCCTTTACAAAGTTAGCCTTTGCAAAGCCGAGTTTTGAGCCGATGTCATATCTGTCACCCTCAAAAATCTTTGCCGTTACGCCGTATTTGCAGGCATAGGTCGCCATCGCATCGGTTAGCTGAAGTTCACCGCCGGCACCAAGAGGAGTGTTTTCCAAAATCTCGAAAATCTCGGGAGTGAGCAAAACTCTGCCCAAAATTGCAAGGTTTGAAAATTCTTGTCCGGGCTTCGGCTTTTCAATCATGTCATCAACAAAATATTCGTCATCGCCGCCATCGATTTTCTCTGCCTTCATCGAGCAATATTTTGAAAGTTGCTCCGGAGTAACCTCTTTTACGCCTACAGCGGCGCGGCCGTACTTTTCGTATGTATCAACAAGTTGGCTCACAACGGGACGCTTTGAGAAAACAATATCGTCACCGTAAAGGATTGCAAACGGCTCGTCACCGACAAAATCCTTTGCGCGAAGCACCGCATGACCAAGGCCTTTAGGCTCCTTTTGACGGAGGAAATAAACATTTACCATGTTGCAGATTTCGTGAAGAAGTTCAACATCCTCCGCTCTGCCCTTGCGGGTGAGCGCCTCGTCATACTCGGGGGAATAATCAAAAAATTCCTCCATTGCATTTTTGTCGCGGCCGGTGATAACAAGAACATCAGTAATACCGCTGTCAGCCGCCTCTTTCACAAGATAATAAAGCGCGGGAAAATCCATAATCGGGAGCATTTCTTTAGGCACGGCTCTTGAAATCGGGAGCATTCTCGTTCCAAGACCTGCCGCAGGGATGATTGCTTTGCGAACTTGTTTAACTGCTTTCATCATCGTTTCTCCTAATAAAAGATATAATATAACGATTATATTATATAACTAATATAGAAAAAAAGCAATAGGGAGTATAAATTATAGTTTAGCGAAGGAAGGGACTCCTCATCCGTCACTTCGTGACACCTTCTCCCACAGGAGAAGGCTATTTATAGTTGATTTTCGCTCTTTATGAGCGAAAATCTTCATCTTAAAGCCTTCCCCAGAAGGGGAA
>JAZQWE010000212.1:0-5919 GCA_045632225.1 Eubacteriales bacterium
GCGCCGACCCAAAAACTCCTTAAAAACCGCGCGCGGTCGAGCGTGGCGCGAGCGAACGGTTTTGTTAACACATGAAAATGCTTGCATTTTCATGTGAGGAAACCTATAATTTACCGCGCTCGTGCATCGTGGAAACCTTCAAGCACCGTAACACGGTGCTCAAGATTATCAATTTGCTCTCCGTGAGCATCAAGGCGCTTGGTGCTTACATCCATATTTTTGTTAAGCGCATCAATTGAGCAATTGAGTTTTGTAATGCTTGTATTAAGTTTGATTATCGGCGTTGACACGCTGATGCCAAAACCGATAAGTGCAATTAAACCAAGCACTATCTCCCATGTCATGTCGCAATATCCCCCTCGGGACTCATTGCTTCCTCCTCACTCACCTCGCGCCATACTGATGCATCCGCATCATCGGCAAGATAAATTCTTTGGCCATAGTTCTTGCCATCGGTAAGCACCATGCCCTCTTCTGCTATAAGTATTGTTCTGATTACTGTTTTCATATTTTCTCCTATGTTGTCAATGAAAATGTCCACTTTGGCTTGCTTGCAATAAGTTTTTGCCATTCTTCCTCGGTAAAAGTAGCGTTTACTTTAACTGCGGCAAAATCAACCGTGCCGCCACTTTCGGGGAGCGCGTTCACCGCTTCGGTTATTATTTGCTTATCAGTTTTGTTGGTGTACTTTACGCAAATAGCGGTGTAATATGTGTTCTCGTCAAAAACAATCGCCTTTGTCGCCGAAGAAGTAGACGCCTCACCGTAATAACCAACCTTTCCGTCAGCATAAGGAAAAAATCTTTCCGCTGCGGATGTTTTTATATCGGCGGGTTGTCGGTCTCCGCTTGCGATTGTACTTAACCGTCTTGACGACCATTTTCCCACTCCGCGAAAATCTTGATATGCCCAAACAATTCGGTTGGCAACTGTCAGCGGGTACCCTGCTGTCGAAAACACAACGAAAAAATCAGGCTTAAAACCGCAGTTTACCAAAAATGTGTTTGTGCCGTCGCCCTTTCTCACCTCGGTGTAATGCTTTGCACGGCATGTGGCAAAACCGTTTGCATCACCCTCCAAAAAACCCTCGCTAAAGCCTACATCAAACCCGTTTGCGCGCCCCGCATCAAAAACGCGTGGGATTTTTTCGGCAATTTCAACAAATTTATTTGCTATGCTCATATCACTTCTCCTATCAATTTGTCTTCAATTGCAATGATTTCATCAAGCGCATTTTCTATGCCGAGAGTTGCAATCTTTGCAATTTCGTCCTTATCATCGTCGGTCAGTACATAATCATTGCCATTGTTGCCATTGTCGCCCTTTTCGCCGCGCGGCAAGGTGAGATTAAGCACCATTTTGCCGTTTTCCTCGCTTAAAAATGCCGCCGCCTCTTGACCGCTAACAGCCAAGACGCCCATGTTTTCAAACTTTTGAAACTTTGCCGCAAAGAGTTCGTAAAGACTTGGCGTGTAGTTTGCGGCGCTTTCGCCAACCGTGTAAACTCCATGATCAACATTCAGCGAACAATAAAGAGATGTGAGCGTTTTTTCGCCATCGGTACCGAAAACGCCAAACTTTACTCTGCCGCTTTTTTCAAGGACTTCGGCAGGTACTGTGCACGCGTCTTTATCAAGCGGAACAAGCACATTGCCGCGCGGAAGTTTAAACACGGCTGTCTTTGCAAGGGCGCGCCATGCACCGTCAAACGCAAAGCACATTTTAACATGCCCGCAAGTACCGCTTGAAATTGTGGGCTGCGAAGCTTCTATCTCGACACCGTTTACTTTAACCTGTATAACTAACATAACTATTCCTTTCTTTTAAAGGCAGCGACCTTGGCGTACTCTATTCGGATTGAATAAAGTGTGCACTCGCCGCGCCCCTCAAAATGTATTTTGCCGTGATCAAGATAAAATGCGCGCGGCAAAAAAGTGCGTGTTACAATTCCGTCGGTGTCGTAAATACTCATAAGGGCCCTTCCGTTTTTGTCTGTCAGCACAAGTTCGCTGTCAATGCCCGCACTTGCCGTAACCGATATGCTCTTTATCTTTCGGCACCCCTCATTTTCAAGCGCAACAGCAAAAGAAAAATTGCCAAAATCATCAAAAAGTCGATGAAGCGAACTCACCGCACCCCCTCTTGCAAGCACCGTTCCGCCAAGAAAAGTCACATCGGTTTTGTCAAACTTTCTGCGGCTCCACTCCTCGCTTGACGGCTCGTAAAACCACAGCGAAAAGTCACCGATATACAGTACCAATGTGCCGTTTTCGCTTGTAAGCGATGCCCTTGAAAAATCAACATCACGGGGCAAAGCGGCGCTGATTTTTTTAACACTTGATCCGTTGTAGCACATAACCCCCTCGCGCGAAACGAAGTACAGCATGCCGTCAAGCGTAGTAAGCGCATCTTGCGAAACACAGCCAAAATGCCCCACAAAGGAAAGGGTAAACGGTAGTTCGTTTCCGCGTACTGTCATCATACTTTCCGCTGTAAAAACTACTACCTTGCCGCCAAACTCGGTTATTGCGGTAAAGCCGCCCTCATCGGATGTAACCATGCGCCACGCTCCACGCTTCCAGCCATCCGAAGTTTCCACAAAATCGGTGCACATCCCCGCAACCGAGGCATAAACCGTATCGCCGTTTATGCCGAAAAGTCGGTCAAAATATTGCACCGCGGCAGAAAATTTGGGGAACATGTGCCCCCGTTCGGAAAAGCTCCACTCACCGTTCTCTTTTGAAAAAAGGCACATGTCGGGCAAAATAAGCAATTTTTCACCCCTTGAATCAAATTGCCCCTCTCCATTGTCAATATTGCAGTATCGCACGGTTCTTTTTTTGTCACCGTAACTGAAATACACCGACGGATATTCGTTATCAAGAAGATATTTTTCTGTGTAAAGACGGTCATAATTAGAGTTATATGACACGCCGATATGGGGCATGTAGTCAAACGAAGTATACTTATAGTTTACACCGTCAGTACTGACGAGTGTACTTTTGAGATAGCTTGAATTTTCGATTGTTTCAAGCAGTGCAAGATTGGCATCAATCAAGGCGGTTTCAACATTGCCAAATTTGTCGATTACATCTAAAAACATCTGCGATATTGTGTAAACATTGACCGAGCCGCGCTTGTCCCCGGACGAATCGGAATTAAACTGCACCAAGTTTCCTTTTGAATAATTGTAATGCAAAAAGCTGCGGCGCTCGTCAATTATTCTGTAGCATGCCTCGTAAAAGATAAATATATTGTCACCGTGGGTAAATGCATTTATCACTCGGCGGTACCCGCCATTGTTTTTTGCGCCCTGACCTATATCCTTTACAAAAATGCGCGCGGCATCAAGCTGCCAATTTTGATATGCCATAATGGCTTGGGGGCAAATATTTTGATATATCCATTCCTTTGATACATGGGTTTCATACTCGCTGTCATAAAATTCGCAAAGCGAGTAAACTCCCTCACTAAGGCTTGGCAGGAATGCATTTATATCAACTTTTCTTTCTGCGAGCATTGAGCATATCGCGCCGCCGTTCAGTACTGAAACATTGTCACTGTCAAACAACTGACCGTTTGCAATTTTGCTGCTGTGTTCACCCGAAAACTTTGTCAATTCAATAGCTTTACTTGGGATTTTTGAAAACAGAGCCGCCCTCATGCCGCCACCCCGTTTTCTTTTTTATACTCCTCTAAATAGCGGTTATACTCCGCAGAATAAGCATTTGCGCTGTCAAAATCGCCGACATACACATACACCGTTCGCATCAGCCATGCACGAATCAGCGGTATGTATCTTTGGTCAATCGGGATTATTGCCTCAAGCGATTGAACATCGCTTACTTCATCGGGGAGCGAGCGGTAATGTACCGTACATTCCCCCTCGGTGCTGACATAAATTCCGTCATTTGCCGCATGGTAAAGTTTTGCCTCGGGCATAAGCGAAAGAAGGGAGAAAGATGCACTCATCAGTTCAAAATCCCCGCAAAAAACGCGGCGGATTTGCTCAGGCAAAAGACCACACAAAATTTTGCCTTCCACGGGAGTTTTGCAAACGCGTTTATCCGCCGCCGGCAAAATCAAAAACAGTTGACGGATTATTCTGTTATACTCCGCAACGAGATATGAATAGTCGGGAAAAAATTCACCCTCAAAATTGCCGATAACCTCACTCACAAGTTCATTTACCGTCATTTTGCTCACCACCTGTCATTTTTTATATGCTTACCGCGTGCCGCCGCGCGCCACAGCATTTTATATGCGTTTTGCGCCTCGTCACGGCTTTTTTCAAGCATTTTTTCATCGGAGCACAGCGTGCCAATGATGAAGTACAGCAAAAACGGGTAAAACGCCCCATCAAGCGCAACCGAGCTGTTCAAATCTTCGGGCGCAATGTACTCCCCTTTGCCGACAATAAGTTTCTTTTGATAACGGCAAAGGAGAGTGCGTACACCCAAATCGCAAGAGGCCAAAAATTCATATATGGGAACTTCCCTTTTTAAAAGCACGGTAACATCCCCGTAAAGTTTTTTTAAATCCATAAAAACCTCCGTTTTGTAAAAATATGAGAACCTTTTTAAAAGGTTCTCATATTCTCAAACCTTTATTTAATTCGCCGCGTTGATAAAGCGTACGCAACCGCCGGGATTTGTGCACATAAGGTTACCGTAGGAGGCAAGGAGTGCACGGAAAATGGAGGTGTCGGGCATGGGTACAAACACGCCGCCGTCCTTTTCCATAAAGTTCCAAGGAGTTGCTTCAAGATAGAATGCAGAAGTATCAACACCCCAGATTTCGTTTTCGGGAACAAAGCGCTCGTTTACGATAACAACTTCGTTTGAGCCAACCAAAATCTTGTAGCCAACTGCGCCGCCGACAAAGTGGTACTTATCGGTAACGGTGACATTGTTGGTGTGGATGTAGTCCTGGTATGCAAGGAATGCGTTGTCGCCCATCATGATAAGGTCAATGTTTGCACCCTTGTAATCCTTTGCTTCCTTGATGCCGCGATAGAGGATGAGGTCGGTAATGTCGCCGCCCGCATCAACGGTAGTGGGGCAAATCCAAGGATTTTCGCGCTTTGAAATACCGTAGAGAGTTTCGTTTTCGCCAAAGATTGCGCCAAGGCCCATGAGCTCGCGGTTGTAACTGCCCTGAACGGTGATAAAGCCTTCGCTGTCAGCCATGGAAAGAGTGCCCTCACAAAGAATCTTGTTGTTTGCACGGTCAACGGAGATAATGCGGTGTGCGGCGTTACCGTTTGCGAGTGTGGGTGTGGTATCGTTGTCATAAAGGTCGACGGAAAGGCCCTCGATTACGCGCTTTGTGCTGTCAAGAGTAAGTACGGTGTTGTTACCGTTTGCTGTTACAGCGGTAACCTTTGCAAGTTTGCCGCTGCCGTCACCGAAAAGTGCACGGCCGATGTTCCACTTTGCCGCCGCATAAGAACCCTTGATTTCGCTGTCAAGCGCGTTAATCATGGACGATGCATTGGAGCTTGCAAGTTCGATTGTCTTGTTGGAAATCTGGAGGTCAACATACATGTCAACCGCGTCAATTTCAAAGCGTGTGTAACGCTGTGCGCCCGCCTTGGGAGTGCCAACACCCTCTGCACCAAAGCCGAAACCGCCGTTAATGCCGATGGGTGCCGCGCACTTGATGGTGTTGTTGGTGAGCGCTACCTTCTTGATTTTTTCAAGGAATGGAGAGGGCTCGGTGTTAATCTGATTGGTAAGTGCGGGCTGATACTTGTCTTTAAGAATTGCCTCAAGTTTTGTAAGAATCTGTGCCATTTTTGTTGTTTCCTTTCAAATGTAAAATAATTAAAATTTGTGTGGTAAATTATAGTTTATGCGATTGAAATTATGTTTTTGGGGCGGACATGCGCCGACCCAAAAACTCCTTAAAAACCGCACG
>JAZQWE010000213.1:0-3881 GCA_045632225.1 Eubacteriales bacterium
AGGCTTTGCCGATGAGGAGAAAACAAATAAAAGATAGAAGATAACGCTTTGTATCAAAGGCTCCCTCCGAGAGGGAGCTGTCAGCGGAGCTGACTGAGGGAGAGTGCGCGATAAAACCTTGCTAACGCAGTCTCCTTTCGAGGGCTACGCCGCCACCTTCCTCTCGGAGGAAGGCAAAATAAAACAAAAAGCCGTGTCCAGTGTGACACGGCTTTTGGAGCTGTAAATAAAACAAAAGACCGTACCCAGTGTGGTACGGTCTTTGGAGCTGCTATCCAGATTCGAACTGGAGACCTCGTCCTTACCAAGGACGCGCTCTACCAACTGAGCCATAGCAGCAAACCTCGTTAATTATAGCACCGCTTTTTTAATTTGTCAATATTTTTTTTAAAATTTTTTGACAAATTTATTTTGGAAATTTTTAGATATACTATTTCCCTTTTATCTTTGCCAATAAAAATTATTTTTTTACAACACCCCAGCGACAAGGTTTTAAAAAAACCAAGGGTAGAATGAAAATAAAAAAAGTAAATAAAAGGTTATGGGAGCAAAATTAAAACCGCAAACCCGTAGGGGCGAATATTATTCGCCCGTTTGTAAAACATCTAACGGCGATTTTTCGGGCGATTGATAATCATTTTCGCTTATATCATAACCTTTCTTTACAAAAGGAGAAGAAAATGAAAGAATATGTAAAAAATCCAAAAAAGTTTGCGGCGGCGATGGGTGAATATTTTGACCGAGTCAGAAAAACTCTTTTTGACGAGGATGACAACGAAAAAATAGCGCTGTGGATAAAATACGCACTAAAATTTGCTACACCTACGGCATTTGCGTTTACTGTCGCGCAAAAATCCCTGCCGTTTGCTACATACCCGCTTGGACTTGCACTTATGGCGGCGGCGGGTAGCGAAACTCTTGTTTTTTTTATTGGCACATTAATATTTGCAATATTATCGGGTAATATTCCAACCCTTGTCGGAAGCATTTCGCTGATTATTATAAGGTTTATTTTTGCAAGAGTTTTTGTAAACGAAAATGAAATCAGCAAAAAAGAAAAACTTTATAAGAAATTTTTTAAAAACAAAATTCTGTTTTTAGAAAGTGAATCTCTGCGTATTTCAACCGCCGCAGTTGGCGCATTTACAGCAGGAATGATGAATATTGTACTTGGAGGTTTTTCATTTGGCGACCTTATCGGAACATGCTTTTCTGTTGTTGTTTCTCCGGCACTTGCATACCTTTATACGGGGTACCTGACCGCCACCGAAAAGCGTGGCACACGCTATGAAACAGGATTTGTTGCACTTCTTGTCACATTTATTTTTGCAATATCAGAAATTAAGCCAATAGGCATATCGCTATCGGTTATTTTTGCCTCTTTGATATGCTTTTTACTTGCAAAAAGGAGTAATCCTTTTACCGCGTGCATGTTTGCATTACTGTCGGTTTTGGCGGCAGAACCGCTACTCTCACCGGCGTTTGCACTTGGGGCGGCACTTGCGGCATTTCTTTACCCCCATTCAAAACTATACTCAATAACAATCGGCTCAATTTCATTTGCCGCACTATCGTATTTCATCGGCGGACTAAACCTCTTTGTATCGTTTTTCCCCGAATTTATGACGGGCGCACTAATCAGCGCCGCTGTTAAAGAGGACACCGCAGAAAAACTACTCCCTTTTTTTTGCGGCGGCAGGGTGAATATAACGGGTGCTGACACCGAAATTCTTTCATATAAAGAAAAAAAGGGACGCGAAAGCATTAGTGACATCTCAAAATCGTTTGAGGAACTCTCAAAGGCGTTTTTTGACCTCTCCGACAAAAATACACGCCTTGGTATATTTGATACACGCCATATCTGCGATAAAGTTTGCGACAAATATTGCCGCAAATGCTCCTCCCTTTCGCTTTGTTGGGAGCGCGACTATGCCATTACCCTTGACACGGTTAATAAAATAAGCGCAAAAATATATAAAAACGGGCGCGTTGAACTCTCCGATCTTTCGTCGGAGTTTAAAAGCCGCTGTCACAATGCCGAGCGGCTTATTGATGATATAGAAAAAGAAAATCGCCGCGTTATCAAAAGCATGATTAAAGAGGATAAAACGCGCGCATTTGCCGTTGACTATGCCGTTTTTGCAAAGGTGCTTTCCGAGGCGCTAAAGAAAAATGAGGCGGAATATGCGCCAAACAGCAAAGCTCGCGAAGCGGTTATTGCAGAACTTTCAAAAATAGGTTTTTCTGCTGACAGCATTGGTGTTTACGGCGGCAGATGTAAAAATATCTACGCGTTTAGAATTTCAAAAAATGCCTTAAAATGCAAGGCTGACGAGATAAAAAAAGCCATTGGCAACGCTATTTTTGGCAGATGTGATGACCCAACATTTGAGTTTGCAGACGGCGGTATTAACATGATTTGCCGTCAGGCACCGTCTTTTAAGGTTTCGTGCTCACTCTACTCTTTCGCCGCAGAGCGCACGCAGGAAAATGGCGACAGAGTGGCGGGTTTTGACGGTAAAAACGGCTATTACTATGCCCTTGTTAATGACGGTATGGGAAGTGGCAGAGCTGCGGCGAAGAAAAGCGGTGCCGCAAGCGTTTTTCTTGAAAAAATGCTACGCGCGGGTAACAGCGCCGCCTCGGGAATCGAAATGCTCTCTTCCCTTGCGCGTGCCGACGGTGAGGAGGGTTTCACCACCCTTGATTTGTTTGAATTCGACACCCTTTCCGGTAAAGGCTCGTTTATAAAAAGCGGCGCCGCGCCCTCATTTGTCAAGCGCGGGAGCAAACTTTTTAAAATCCGTTCAAAGACATTTCCGCTTGGAATTTTGGAAGATGTCGATGCCGAGCGCACCACTTTTGATTGCGAAAATGGGGATAAAATAATTATTTTAAGCGACGGTGTGACAGAGGATATAGAGGAGCCGCTCTGGCTTTGCGAATACCTAACAAGTGCCGATTTGTCAGCGCCCGATGCGGCAAAAGCGATTTTGATGGAGGCACGCAGACACACACTTTGCCGCGATGACATGACCGCCGCGGTTATAAGCGTTGAAAATATGCAGGAGTAATAAATAATATGTGAACCTTTTATTAAAAGGATCTCATACTCTAAAACCCTTTTTGTAATTTTTTAATTTGCATTCTCATATACTTTAAACGGTGATTGAATGAGAAAAATTTGTTTTAGTATTTTTGTTTTTGCGGCGATATGCTTATTTGTGCTGTTTTCATGCGCAAAAACCGACAATCTTTATGATGTGCTCCTCGGTGCTACAGCCGCAGACAAAAGCCTTTCAGCGGGTAAAATTCTTTGCTATGGCCCTCTTTACAAAAACTCTGTGAGCGATGACACACTTTCCGAGTATCTTGGACTTTCAACCTATCCGAAATTCAAGGAAAAAATTGAGGATTTTGCGCTTTATTCATCGCTCATGGGAGAATTTGAGGAACTATGCGCCATAAGGCTATACCAAAAAGATGATATTGCTGATGCAAAACTCCTTTTTGAGCGGCGGATAAAGGATATAAGACGCACGCTGAATATGGAAAAGCGATACATGCCAAACGCCTACATAAAAGTTTACGGCAATACGGTGGTATTATATATAATGAAAGAAAATGAAAAATTTGAGAGCATTTTAAAGAAAAAACTTTAAGCAAAAAATCTACCTTACAGCACATACTATATAATCTGCATTTATGCCTTCCTCCGAGAGGAAGGTGGCGGCGAAGCTGTCGGAAGGAGCCTGCGAAATTAAATTTAATTTATATTTTTTATTACGCGTGCTCCTCCACCCGCTTTGCGGGAGCCCCCTCCCGGAGGGAGCCTATTGCACAAAAAAATCCGTGATGGAAAACCATCACGGATTTTTTTA
>JAZQWE010000214.1:0-3715 GCA_045632225.1 Eubacteriales bacterium
AGTTTTTGGGTGACGGTGTGAGCTCCACGCGCATTCGCGGTCTTCTTAAAACAGGCGATATTGAAAGTGCAAATGCACTTCTTACATACCCGTACTACATTCGTGCAGAGGTGCTTCACGGCAAGGAACTTGGGCGAAAACTCGGATTACCGACAATAAATCAGCAAATTGCAGATACCCGTGCACCGCTTGCACACGGTATTTACTACTCAAAAACTTTTGCTCAGGGCAAAGAATATATTTCTGTTTCAAATTTAGGGGTACGCCCAACGGTTGAAAACACCGAAAAAATCAATCTTGAAACGCATATAATCGGATTTGACGGCGACCTTTACGGTAAAACCGTAAAAGTTGAACTCCACGGTAGGGGACGCGCAGAAAAGCGCTTTGATAGCGTTGACGAACTTCGATGCGAAGTGGCGCTTGACTGTGAGCGCGCGATAGCATATTTTAAAAAGTAAGGGGGCGGCACGGTGCGCCATTTTGTAAAAATAATAATCTCGGCGGCACTTGCCTGCCTTATGAGCCTTTGCGCTTTTGCGGCTGAGTCGCTTGATGCCATAACCGAGGAGAGAAAAAACATTGACAGTGTTGCCTCGGCGGCGATTTATAACATTGAAAATGACACGGTTGTGTTTAGTTACAATGCCGACAAGGTTTTGCCCACGGCATCGTTTACAAAAATGATGACGGCGCTTTGCGCATACGAACTTCTCTCTGACAGACTTGACGAAACCGTCACCGTTGAGGGGCGCATGATTTATAACCAAAACGGCGGCTATGTTTCGGGTAGATATGTCGGATATTACATAGGTGAAGTTGTCACAATCCGCGACCTTTTCTGCGGACTTTTGATGCGTGGAGCAAATGACAGCGCATTCATGCTCTGCTATGCCGCAATGAACGGGGCAGAGGACAGCGTTGCACGCTTTATTGATTATATGAACCAAAAAGCGGCGGCACTCGGTATGAAGGATACCCACTATGTAAACCAAACGGGACTTGATGCCGAGGGCATGGTGACAACGGCAAACGATTCAATCAAAGTTGCCACCGAGTTTTATAAAATCGATTTTCTCACAAGCATTTCAAACGCGGTTAGCTATACCATCCCCGCCTCTAATAAGCAGGGGCAACTTGTTATATACAACGAAAACGCCTTGAAGTATAACGCAAACAATGCGTACAGATACCATGACTCGCGCATTATTGGCATAAACTCGGGCATGACGCCCTCTTCGGGTAATTATGCCGCAAGTGCTGTGCGCGGTGAAGAACTTTCGTATATTTTGGTTGTGCTTGGCGGGCAAACTGTTGATGAGCGCAACAGCGCATATCTTCTCACAAGCGAACTTGCCACCAAGGCGCTTAAAGAATACGGATATGTTGAGGTTATAAAAACATCGGGTATTGTTTCTGAAATCCCCGTCAACCTTTCCACCGATGCGGATTATGTAACGCTTGTGCCTGCGCGCTCGCTTACGCTTTATCTGCCGTATTCCCTTGACCTTTCCACCGACCTTAAATATTCGTACCGACTTGATGTAGAGTCGCTCGATGCGCCCGTAACCGAGGGGCAGGTGGTTGGCAGTTACACGGTTTCAAAGGATGATATTTTGCTTGGAAGCGTTGAACTTGTCACTAAAAACTCGGTTTCAAGAAGTGAGTTTTTGGTTGTGCTTGATAAAATCGAGCGTTTTACAACGGGTACATTTTTTGTTGTTACGCTGATAACACTTGCGTTGCTGACGGTTGGTTATTTTGTTTTGAGTGCAGTTTTTGCTACCCGCCGCCGCAACCGACATTACAGAAGAAGATAAAAAAGCCCACTCGTAGGAGTGGGCTTTTTGTTATTTTGCTTTGGTTCGTACGGGTCGTCGTGAGCGCCGACCCCTACTACCTTGTTTCAATTAAAACGAAAAAGCGACCCATACGGGTCGCATTTTTTAATGCTTTTGCTGTTTCATCCAGATTTTCATAACGAGTTTATGGGGGAGAATTTTTACTCCAAGGACTTGGAGTTTTATGGGCAAGCCGTGGATTGACACATCCTTATTTTTCTTGTACATGTCTTTCATTGCGGTTGCCACAACATCCTTTGCTTCGTACATTACATTATAATATGTAACGGCATCGGAGCAAGCGGTTTTGGCGCGGTCAAAAAACTCGGTTTTAACCCAACCGGGGCAAATTGCCATAACCTTTATTTTTCGTGGCTTTAGTTCAACATTCAGCGCGCGGCTGTAACTGAGGACAAACGCCTTTGTTGCGCCGTAAACACCGATGTAGGGAACGGGTTGAAATGACGAAAGTGAGTCAAGTTGCAGAATGTGAGCGCCCTTTCCCATATAGGGGAGCGTATACTCGGTCATGCGGACAAGCGCCTTGCAATTGAGGTCAATCATGTCGCATGCGGTTTCGGTTTCAATATCCATGTATGTGCCGAATTTGCCAAAGCCCGAGCAGTTTATAAGCACCTTTACATCGGGAGATTTCTCCTTTAAAAGCGCGCGGTAGCGCTCGAAACTTTCAAGGCTTGAAAGGTCAAGCGAGATTGGAACGATTGGCGTTTTGCATTCGTCTTTAAGCGATTCAAGGCGGTCAAGTCTTCTTGCAATGACCCATATTTCGCTGTATTTTTGCTCTTTGTCGAGCGCGTATACAAACTCGCGACCCATGCCGCTTGACGCGCCCGTTACTATTGCGATAGACATCTGTTACTCCTTATAAACTTGAGCCGCTTGCAGGGATTTTTATCTTGCGATAATTCTGCGGCTCGGGGTAAATGGACTTTTCGGCATCATCGGCATAGACAATTGCCGCTTTGCCCTTGAGCGTGAACAAAGTCACGCCGCCCGCAGTACGGGTTGTCTTTTCGGGAATGAGCGCGCTCTTGATGGTGATTGCCTTATCCTGATTTGATACAATGATGATATCCTTTGGCTTATCCTCCAAAATTGCCGCAACAATGGGAAAAGCGCCCGAATAAATGCTTGAGAGTTTTTTGCGGCTTGCGCGGAACTGATAGTTTGAAAGGCTGATGCGTACACCCTTGCCGTTTTCAAAAATATAAATCATGTTGTACTTTTCAAGGTCGGGTGTGACAACTTTCATGAAAATCGGCTTTTCGCCGTCATTCATGCCGAGTTTTGCGGGTAGGTAGTCACCAAGCGCAGACGCTTTTACAGGGTCAATATCGCGCACTCTTGCGCGGTAAAGTTGGCGCTGGTCGGTGATAAAGATAATTTCAGCCGCGTTGTCGCAATCTTCAACAAATGTTATGCGGTCACCCTCTTTGAGTTTTTGCTCATCGTTGCCGCGTAGCGAAACGAGTGTAATTTTCTTAAAGTAACCGTCATTTGTGAGCAGAACTTTTACATTATAGTTTTCAAAGAAATCATCCGCGGTTGCAACTTGAATATCCTCCTCGGAAATGAGTTGGGTCTTGCGGGGTTTTGCATACTTCTTTTTAACTTCTTGAAGTTGCTTGATGATTTCGGCTTTGAGTTTGAGATCGTCGGAAAGAATGTCCTCAAGGCGGGCAATTTCCTCTTGGAGTGACTTTATTTCCTCCATGCGGTGGAGGATGTATTCTTTGTTGAGGTGGCGGAGTTTGATTTCAGCAACATACTCGGCCTGAACCTCGTCAATATTAAATGCCTCCATAAGGTTTGGCACAACATCGGAGTCCTTTGCGGTGCCCCTTACAATTGCA
>JAZQWE010000215.1:0-2048 GCA_045632225.1 Eubacteriales bacterium
GGTGTAGTCGATGCTGCCGTCAGAGCAGGATACGAGAGTGAGCGCAAAAAGCGCTGCCAAAAGAAGTGCTGTGAGTGTCTTTTTCATTTTTATTCTCCTTAAATTTAATTTGCGCTTGTAAATGTTGTATTATTTCTTAAAATCTCCAAAACTCTGTTGTAGATAACGGAGAATTTTACGGAGTTATTGAAGAGCTCTTCACTCATGCCCATTGCATCAATAAGCTCTTCTGCGGTTGAATATCCGTAGTAAACCATGTAGTTTGCAATCTCGGTTGCAAGGTCCTCGGCGCTAACCGAAATACCCTCTGCCGCGGCAATTGCGTGGATAACCATTTCCTGCGAAATCATTTCGCTTGCGCTGCCCTTTACAAAGAGGTTATACTCCTCAAGACTCATACCGTAACCCATGGAAACATACTCAGAGAATTCCATGCCGTAACTTTGTGCATAACCCTTTTCGGCAATAACTTGCTGATTTACATAGTCATCAAGAAGTCCGTCGGGGTAGCCCTTAATCTGTGCAAGTTTTGTAACCGCCTCAAGAACAGCGCTATTCTTTTCCTCAACGAGAGTGTAGATGTATTCATTTTTGAAATAGTTTTCAAAATCAGCCACGGTGCTCATGCCGTAAGAGCCAAAGTTTTCTGCAATGAAAGCGTCGTTATACTCGGGGAGAGTGCTTGGAGAAATGGAGTTGAGCGTGATTTTAAACTGAACGGTTTTGCCGTTTAAGTCTTCAACGCCGTAGTCTTCGGGGAATGTTGCGTCAATGGTCTTAACCTCGCCAACGCTCATGCCTACAATGCCGTCCTCAAAACCGGGGATATAGCCGCCCTGACCGAGCACAACTGTCTGTCCGCTTGCGGTGCCGCCGTCAAAAGCAACGCCGTCCATGGTGCCCACATAGTCAATGTTTACAGAGTCGGTTAAAATTGCCGCGCGGTTTGTAATGGGGTCGCCCACGGTTGCATGCTGTGAACGGTAGTAGTAGATAATTTCTGCAAGTTCCTCTGCGGAAAGTTCCTCGGGAGAGGTGATTTTAACCTCAAGACCCTTGTACTGACCGAGAGTAACATACTTTGAAAGGTCTGCGGATGCATAGTCATATCCGTTGGGGTAATTTGCAACATAATCATCTGCAATTTCTACTGTAACCTCGGCGGTAGTTTCCACGGTGGTTTCCACAGTAGTTTCGGATGTCTGTTCACTTACCTTTTCAGAGGTGCATGCCGCAAGGCAAAGCACAGCCAAAAGAAGTGCGATAATTCTAAATTTTTTCATATTTGACTCCTTTAGTTGCTCATTTCAACGAAATTTGCATTTTGAATGATTTCCTCAATCACGGTTGAGTAAATAATGATTTCCTTGAGCTCGGCTCTGGTATATCCGGTAGCCTCCTCAAAAGCCTCAACAGAGGTCATTCCGTAGGACATTGCAAGTGCAAGAAGTTCATTTTCGTATGTTGCGTCATCAAGCGGAATTTCCTTTTCGCGCGCGATGGAGTAAAGCACGAGTTGCTGTTTGAGCGAATTTTTTGCCGCCTCACGCAAAATTTCCTCGGCTTCGCTAACGCTGATACCGTACCCTTCGGTGAAAAGCTGTTCGTATGTCACGCCGTAGGACGCCGCCATAGATTTGTACATGTCAACTTGCTTTGCAAACTCTGCTTCAAGTGCGGCCTCGGGGTAAACAACAACGCTTGAGTTTGCCAAAACCTTTGTCCATGCCGCGCTTTCTTTTTCGTTGCCCTGCGCCTCGCGTGCCGCATCTTCAAGCGATGCGCGTACATCCGCACGGATGGCCGCCGCGCTCTCATAGCCAAAGTACTCGGTGGCAATTTCATCGGTAATCTTGGGATAAATATAATTGAGAGTTATTGTAAACTGAGCGGTTTTGCCCGCAAGTTCCTCGTAATAATTATCTGGGAAAACAACATTTATCGACAAAACATCGCGCGGGAGCATGCCGACAATTCCCTCTTCAAATCCGGGGATGAACTTGCCCTCTCCCAAGATAACGGTCACATTTTCAGCCGTGCCGCCGTCA
>JAZQWE010000216.1:0-6372 GCA_045632225.1 Eubacteriales bacterium
GGATGTGGGCACGGCAATTTCCTTTGTGCCCGCAAGGTATGCGCCCGTAATAGAAGTTTCACATTTTGCAACTTCATCGGGTGTGCCTGCTGCGCAAATATAGCCGCCGTGAATACCCGCACCGGGGCCGATGTCAACAACATAGTCAGCGGCGCGCATTGTGTCCTCATCATGCTCAACAACCACAACGGTGTTGCCGATGTCGCGGAGCTTTTTAAGAGTTGCAATCAGCTTGTCATTGTCGCGCTGATGAAGACCGATACTCGGCTCGTCAAGGATGTAAAGCACACCTACAAGTGAGGAGCCAATCTGCGTTGCAAGCCTTATGCGCTGTGCTTCTCCGCCCGAAAGCGTTCCCGCTTTGCGGGCAAGATTAAGATATTCAAGTCCTACGCTGCAAAGGAAGGAAAGTCGCGCTTTTATCTCTTTTAAAATCTCTTTTGCAATCTGTTCTTTCTCGCCGTCAAGCACAAGATTTTCGACAAATTCAAGCATTTTGTCAATGGGCATAAGACAGATTTCGTGAATGTTTTTGCCACCGACGGTGACCGAAAGCATCATTTTGTTAAGTCTGCCGCCATGGCATTCGGGGCAAACTTGCTCCTCAAGCAAGGTTTCATAATATTCAAGTCCGTATGACTCGCGGCGGCGGTCAATCATCGGAATGATTCCGTCAAACGGAATGGTTTGATGGTGCGCGGCACCGCCAAAATAGCGTGTAACCTTGTAAAGTTCCTTGCCCGTGCCGTAAAGCAGGGCGTTCATTGCCGTTTTTGTATAGGTGTTCAGCGGTTGGTCAAGTGTAAAGCCAAACTTTTTGCCCACCGCCTCAATCAAAGGACCGTTCCAACTCTCTTCCTCCAAGGTTTTAAAACCGTTGCAAGCAATGCCTCCCTCGCGAAGCGAAAGCGACTTGTCGGGCAGAAGTTTTTTCTCGGAAACGCGGGTGAGCGCGCCAAGACCCGAACAGCGCGGGCACGCGCCGTTTGGGGAGTTAAACGAAAACATTCTCGGCTCAAGTTCACCAAAACTGATGCCGTGCTCCTCGCAGGCGTATTTGAGTGAGTAATCGTACTCCTTTTCCTCGCCGTCGCGCGGCATGGTGACAACGCGCACAAGTCCGTCTGTAAGACTGACAGCGGTTTCAACCGAGTCGCCGATACGCGAGCGTGAATCGGGGCGGTTTACAATGCGGTCAACCACAACATCGATTGTGTGCTTTATGTTTTTATCAAGTTTTATTTCCTCAGAAAGATCGTAGAGATTGCCGTCAACCCTCACCCTTGCAAAACCGCTGCGCCTTGCATCGGCAAACACTTTTTCGTGCATACCCTTGGCGCTTCGCACAACGGGTGCAAGAATCATCATGCGCTCACCCTCGGGGAAACCTTGAATATTGTCAATAATTGTGTCAACGGTTTGCTGTTTTATCTCCTTGCCGCACTCGGGGCAATGGGGCACACCAAGGCGCGCATAAAGAAGTCGCAGATAGTCATAAATCTCGGTTACAGTACCAACGGTTGAGCGCGGGTTTTTGGATGTAGTCTTTTGGTCGATTGATATGGATGGGGAAAGCCCCTCAATGCTATCCACCTCAGGCTTGTCCACCTGACCTAAAAACATTCGCGCGTATGATGAAAGTGACTCTACAAAGCGGCGGTGTCCCTCTGCGTAGAGTGTATCAAACGCAAGTGAGGATTTGCCGCTGCCCGAAAGGCCCGTAAGCACTGTGAGCGCATCACGCGGAATTTCAAGGTCTATATTTTTGAGGTTGTTAACCCTCGCACCTTTTATGATTATATTTTTCGACATAGTAATTTTTGTAAAGAAAAGTTTATGGGAGTAATGTCAAAAGCGGCAAACCAATATTGTAGGGCGGGGTTACCTCCCGCCGCAATCCGCCATTAGATGTTTTAAAACGGGCGAATGATATTCGCCCCTACGGATTTGTGAGTTCCAATTTGCTCCCGTAACCTTTCTTTTACAATCCTTTCAGTTCTTTTATCTTATCGCGCAGGAACGCGGCTTTTTCAAACTCAAGTTTCTGTGCCGCGGCGCGCATTTCGGTATTAAGTTGCTCTATGAGTTTTTCGCGCTCTGCCTTGGTCATTTTCTTCTTTTGAGCGCCATCATCCTTTTTGCTCTTGCCGCCAAGACTGATTACATCATGCACCGCCTTGACAACGGTCCTTGGCACAATGCCGTTTTCTTTGTTATATGCATCCTGAATGGTGCGGCGGCGCTCGGTTTCGTCAATGGCGCCGCGCATTGAGCGCGTGATTGTGTCTGCATACATTATTACCTTGCCGCCCGCATTTCTTGCCGCACGGCCAACTGTCTGCACAAGCGAGGTTTCGCTACGCAAAAAGCCTTCTTTATCGGCATCAAGTATCGCAACAAGCGACACCTCGGGAATGTCAAGTCCCTCACGGAGCAAGTTGATCCCGACAAGCACATCGAATACGCCAAGGCGCAAATCGCGCACAATTTCCATGCGCTCCATTGTTTCTACCGTGTGGTGAATGTACTTTACTTTAACACCGTTTTCGTCAAGATAGCCGGAAAGATCCTCTGCCATCTTTTTTGTAAGCGTGGTTACGAGCACGCGCTCACCGCGCGCGGTACGGGTGCGGATTTCGCCCATCAAATCGTCAACCTGACCCTCAATGGGGCGCACCTCAACTATCGGGTCAAGGAGCCCCGTGGGGCGTATAATTTGTTCTACAATCTGCCCGCTGCGACTCTTTTCATAGTCGCCGGGAGTTGCGCTAACATAAACAACCTGATTTATTTTGCTCTCAAACTCATCAAAGAAAAGCGGGCGATTATCGTATGCGCTTGGCAAACGGAAACCGTATTCAACAAGATTTGTTTTTCTTGCCTTGTCACCGCCGCTCATGCCGCGCACCTGCGGAAGCGTTACATGGGACTCGTCAACAAACATGAGAAAATCTTTTGGAAAATAGTCAAGCAAAGTATACGGCGTTGAGCCGGCGGGACGGCGCGAAAGCACGCGCGAATAGTTTTCCACACCCGAGCAAAAACCAACTTCGCGAAGCATTTCAAGGTCATAGCGCGTACGCTGTTCAATTCTCTGCGCCTCGATGAGTTTGTTTTGCGACTTGTAATACTCAATACGCTCGTCAAGTTCTTCTTCAATTTCTTTAAGCGCTTCTTCGCGCTTGTCATCGGCAACGGCATAGTGTGTAGCAGGGAAAATCACAGCTGTGTCAAGCGTGCGGATAAGTTCACCCGTGACGGCGTTTATCTCACTTATGCGGTCAATTTCATCGCCGAAATATTCAACGCGCACGGTCTTTTCGTTTTGCGATGCGGGGAAAATCTCAACAACATCGCCCCTTACGCGAAACTTGCCGCGCACAAAGCCAATATCGTTTCGCTCATATCCAATCATAACAAGACGGCGGAGGAGTTCATCGCGCTCCATCTCCATGCCAACGCGCATTACAATTTGCAGTTCCTGATATTCAGACGGGTCACCGAGGGAGTATATGCACGAAACGCTGGCAACAATGATTACATCGCGCCGCTCAAATAGCGCACTTGTTGCGCTGTGGCGGAGTTTATCTATTTCATCGTTAATCATTGCATCTTTTTCGATGTACATATCCTTTCCGGGGATATACGCCTCGGGTTGATAGTAATCGTAATAGGAAACAAAATATTCTACGGCGTTGTTTGGGAAAAACTCACGAAACTCCGAGCAAAGCTGTGCCGCAAGCGTTTTGTTATGTGCAAGCACAAGGGTTGGACGGTTTACATTTGCAATGATGTTTGCCATTGTAAAGGTTTTACCGCTACCCGTAACGCCAAGGAGAGTTTGCTCGCTGATACCCGCATCAACACCCGCGGACAGCTTTGCAATGGCATCGGGCTGGTCGCCCGTGGGCTTGTATTTGGATACAAGTTTAAAATTTCCCATAAAAACCTCCCCTATAGAAAATCTTCAAAAATTTCGACACTTATGGATTATATTATTATAGCACAAATGTTTTAAAATTGCTATAGGGAATTAAAGGTTTGGCAAGCAAAAATCAGCGACTTATATATTATTATATTTTATATAATATCTTGACATACTATTTGATTATATGAGATAATAAAGTTACAGCAAAATAGCATTTTATGTGCAAAATTCACAAAAAACACCTTAGTATTTTTACACAGGAGAAAAACATGTCATTCTTTAAACCGTATTACAAAGAACTTTCAACAATTCATGTGGGATGCGAAGCGCCGCATGCATACTTTATCCCGTTTGAGAGCCGCGAGGCGGCACTCACAGAAAACCGCGCCCAGTCCGAATATTTTAAGCAACTTTCGGGCGATTGGGATTTCAGATACTTTAAAAATCCCGCCGAAATCGAAAACGAAACACTTGACTCACTAAAAGAAAAGGCGGCGGACAAAATCCCCGTACCCGCAAGTTTTGAAAACCTTGGCTACGGTACACCAAACTACACAAATGTGGTTTACCCCTTCCCCCTTGACCCGCCGAATGTGCCAAGCGAAAACAACCCCACCGCCCTTTACTCCCGCACATTCAACCTTGAGCAAAAAGAACTCGGCGGCAAAGATGTTTTTCTCACTTTTGAGGGTGTATACTCCTGCTTTTATGTATGGGTCAACGGCACATTTGCCGCATACAGCGAAGTTTCGCATTGCACAAGCGAAATCAATGTGACAAACCTTGTAAAGCCAGGCGAAAACCGCCTTGATGTGCTTGTTATCAAATTTTCCACCGCGTCATATCTCGAAGACCAGGACATGTTCCGCGCGGGCGGTATTTTCCGCGAAGTATATCTTTTGCTCCGCGACAAAAAATGCATTCGCGACATCACCGTAAAATGCGACATTGAAAAACCGTTTAAAACCGTGACATTCACCGCAGATATTGACGGCTACCTTGCAAAAAATGCGACATTTGCCCTGCTTGATAAAAACGGGGATGACACGGGCGCATTGGTTGCCGCCGACTTTAAAAACAAAAAGGTAACCTTTACACTTGAAAAGCCAAAACTCTGGTCAAGCGAAGAGCCGTACCTTTACAAAATCCACATTCAAAACGGCGGCGAGCACATCATGCTTTGTGTGGGTGCCCGCAAAATCGAAGTTAAAAACAGAGTTGTTTACATAAACGGCAAAAAGGTTAAGGCGCGCGGCGTTAACCGCCATGACTCAAATCCGCTAACGGGATATGCAACCCCCATGGAGCACATGGTGCGCGACCTTGAGATAATGAAGGCTCACCATGTTAACATGGTGAGAACAAGCCACTACCCAAGTGACCCAAGATTTATCGAACTCTGCGACAAATACGGCTTTTATGTTTGCGACGAGGCGGATATCGAAACCCACGGCTTTAACTACAACGAAAACTTTAACTGGAGTTACCTCTCAAAGCACGAAGATTGGAAGGAACTTTACATTGACCGCGCGGCGCGACTTTATGAGCGCGACAAAAACCATACCTGTGTAATCATGTGGTCGCTCGGCAACGAAAGCGGCATGGGCGAAAACCAAATTGCAATGGCTGACTACATCCGTGCGCGCGACACATCGCGCCTTATGCACTATGAGGGTGCAAACAAGGGATACCTTGCAAAGCGCGGCGATGACCTTGACAAATACTATGGCAAGGTAACCGATGTTGAAAGTTACATGTATGCCCCCGCCGAGGACATTGTAAAGTATTGCGAAAACAAAAAGGAACTCTACCCCTACTTCCTTTGTGAATACTGTCACGCAATGGGCAACGGCCCCGGCGACTTTAAAAAGTATTGGGATGCAATCTACGCGCATGACAATTTCTTTGGCGGATGCGTTTGGGAGTTCTGTGACCACGGCGCTCTCCTTGGCGGCACTCCCGAAAATCCCGAATACGGCTACGGCGGCTCATTTGGCGACACACCCAATGCAGGCAACTTCTGCATGGACGGCCTTGTTTACCCCGACCGCAGACTCCACACGGGCATTTTGGAACTTAAAGAAGTGCAAAAACCGTACCGCATTACCGAAATTGATGCCCGTAAAGGAAACTTTTGCCTTGAGAACCTGCGCAACTTCACCTCCCTTTCCGACATCTTTATCCGTTGGACACTTGAGGTAAACGGAAAGGCTGTTTCGGGCGGCATTCTCGATATGCCCGTTGCCCCTGAAAAATGCGAGGAGTTTTCGCTCAAATTCCCCAAAAATCTCGAAAACGGAACAAAAACCGTAACATTTACCTTTGTTCAAAAATTTGATGTTCCCCTCCTTAAAGCGGGCACAGAACTCGGCGGCGAGCAATTTGTGCTTGAAAGAGCGGACATTCTCCCCTTTGTAAAACACACTCCCGCAAAAGTAACACTC
>JAZQWE010000217.1:0-2828 GCA_045632225.1 Eubacteriales bacterium
AAAGTTTACAAGACAAAGTCCAACAAGGCCGCTTATAAGGCCAATTGCTTTTTTGGGGGTCAATTTTTCTTTAAACAAAAAAACCGAGCCGATGCAAACCAAAATTATTCCGATTCCGTTAAAGAGCGAAAACATTATTACTGACGGTACTTTGCCTGCAATTGCTGTCATTACAAGACTTATTATAATAAAGCGGTATGCACAATAAAATTATAATTATTTCTTTCATTAAACTTCCAACTTATATGTGTTGTAACGCTTTTTGCTGAGATTGATTTTATGAGTAGTCTTCTCTCCGTTTACCTCAACAACTGCCTCATACTCTCCGTAAAAGCCCTTGAAAAGCGCAAAGCCTTCTGCATCAGTTGCTACCTCTGCTTCGGTATGCCACACTTTTTCAAAAAGGTTTTTAAAGGTGTAGTATGCAGGCTTTGGAGTCATGTCAAAACGGAGAAGTCCGCCAAAATAAACATTCTCGCCTTTTGTCATGTCACCCGGCTTTGCTCCGTGAGCATAGCCGTCTACAAGATTCCAATAAATAATCTGCTCAACATTCGGATGTGAGAACCAAACCTTACAAACTCTTCCGAGAAGTTCTGCCTGAAGTTTTTCATCCTCAGGATTTTCCGAATATGCAGGAATTGTAACCTCGCTTATCTGAAGCGGCTTGCCAAGTTTAGCATACCAATCCATAGTATCATAGAGATTTTGGGGGTTGTAGAATTTTTCGGTGGATTTGAGTGCAACATCTTCCTTAAAGAACATGTGGTAATGAAGTCCTACTGCGTCAATCTTTGCGCCTGCACTTATCGCATCCTGAGAAGCAATCATTGCGGCATCGTAATTTGAAGTGCCCGAAAGATACTCTGTATAAAGCATATCGTATCCCACGCCGCTACCCGTTGCGCTGTTTGAGGCAATAACATCCTTTGTGAGAATATTCACACCGTATTCATCAAGCATATACTTGTTACGGTCATGGATTGCCTTGTTTACGGTAGCGGTTTCGGTTTCGGTAGCGGCAAAGTCATTGCCGGCATAATTACCTACAACTAAAATTACAAAATCGCCCGCGTTTTTAGTGGTAGAAGTTACATCACCGTTGTTTACACAATTTTTAATAACTGTGGCTTCAGCGCCGTTATGAGTTCTGCCCGCAATACCGCTGACATTTGCCTTGCCCGAAACGGTACAGTTGTTTACACAGTTCTCGATAGTGGTTTTACCGTAAGTAAGACCTACGATGCCGCCAACATCCTGATTTGTAGAAACTACACTTCCCTCTACGGTGAGATTTTTGATTTCGGCATTTTTTACAGCGCCGAAAAGTCCCACTCGGGCAGAAGTTGTATCAAATGCAAGTCCGCTTACGGTATGACCGCCACCGTCAAACTTGCCGCTGAACGGTTTAGTCTGCGACAAGCCTATCGGAGATTGCGAAAGTTCGCCGCTGTAGTCACCAAGGTTAATATTTTCCGTCAACTTATAACTGCCACTCCAAAGTGACTGGTCATTCATAAGTTTTAAGAGATCTT
This sequence comes from Eubacteriales bacterium, assembly GCA_045632225.1. Taxonomy (GTDB): domain Bacteria; phylum Bacillota; class Clostridia; order Oscillospirales; family CAG-272; genus UMGS902. Next base: position 1,536 of record JAZQWE010000217.1, read on the forward strand.
CTGCATTGCTTATTGCAACACTGTCGTCAGCCGCGCTTAAAACAAAGCACGCAAGACTTGCAATCACAATCACCAATGCAAGGAGCCATGATAATATTTTTTAGTCATAGTTTTTTCCTCCGTATGAATTATCTTTATGATAGCATGGCGTTTTAAAAAATTACACCTTTAAAACGCTAATATAGGTTGATTTTTCGAAACTATTTTGAAATTATATAAGTGTTTTTGGGAGGTGAGTTCATGATTTTCGAAAGCAACGACTTTACTTTTTCAATTTTAAATGTTGTAAGAATAGACCAAGAAAATGTAAGAAAAATAAATATTGGGCGCGATTTCGATGCCCTTTCTTTCCGTTTTTCCGTCGACACCGATTTGACTACTGAAAGCAGCACAAAACACGTTGGCAACAATTATTTATGTTTTGTTCCCGCAAATGTCGGCTACATAAGAAGCGCAAAAAAGGATCACCTAATTGCAATAAACTGTTACACCAACGGATACTGCACAGATGATATTGAGTGTTTTTTGCCCAAGAACCCCGAAAACATTGCAAAACTCTTTAAAAAAATATATGACTGTTGGGAGAAAAAAGAAAGCGGATATACTCATCGCTGTACCGCATATTTCTATGAAATCCTTGCAGAGTGCTGTGTTCAAAACAACGATTTGACAAGCGTTGAATCAAAAATACAAAATTCTGTAGACTATATCAATTCAAACTTTGCAAAACCCGATTTATCAATCAGTACAATTGCCGCAAAATCATATATCAGCGAAGTGTATTTCAGAAAAATATTCAAAGCAGAATTTGGAATTTCTCCGCAAAAGCACATTATAAAACTGCGAATACAAAAAGCAAAGGAACTCATCGGCACGGGCGACTATTCGCTAAAAGAAGTTGCATTCATGTGCGGGTACAACGACTATAAATACTTTTCGGCAGAGTTTAGGCGTGAGGTCGGCTTATCCCCCTCAAAATACGAAAGCGAAAAAAAATCCTTGTAAAGCATACGCTTTACAAGGATTTTTTGTTAGTTATTCATAAATCTTGAGAGGAATTCTTTTGTTGCTTCCTCTTTAGGATTGCCAAAAAGCTGCTCGGGTGTGCCATCCTCACAGATTACGCCGTCTTTCATAAAGACAACGCGGGAGGAAACATCACGCGCGAATGCCATTTCGTGAGTTACAATAAGCATGGTCATGCCGCTCTTTGCAAGGTCGCGCATAACCGAAAGTACCTCGCCTACCATCTGCGGGTCAAGCGCAGAAGTGGGTTCGTCAAAAAGCAAGATT
>JAZQWE010000218.1:0-2163 GCA_045632225.1 Eubacteriales bacterium
CATGGGTCTGTGGTTTTAATCAGCGGCGAACCCGGCATTGGCAAGTCAACTCTCCTTATGCAAATTTGCAATATATTGTCTCAAAACCGAACAGTTTTATATGTTTCAGGCGAAGAATCGTGCGGTCAACTTAAACTCCGAGCAAAGCGCCTTTCGGTGAAGTCGGATAAACTGTATTTACTTACAGAAACAAATATTGATGTAATACTTTCGGAATGTGACAAACTCTCGCCGGATGTATTGATAATCGACTCTGTACAAACGGTTTATTCTGACCGTTTTACAAGCGCACCCGGTAGCATTACACAAGTTAAAGAAGGCGCGCTTGCTTGCATAACAAAGGCAAAAAGTGACGGACTTTCCGTTATTTTAGTAGGTCATGTAAACAAAGAGGGCGGAATTTCAGGCCCCAAAGTGCTTGAACACATGGTTGACGCGGTGCTTTATTTTGAGGGTGAGCGCCGTCAATCATACAGAATTATCCGTGCTATCAAAAACCGCTTTGGCTCTACAAACGAAATTGGCGTTTTTGAAATGACGGACGAGGGACTTGCCCAAGTAGAAAATCCCTCCGAAGCCATGCTTTCCGACCGACCGAAAAATGTTTCCGGCAACTGCGCTGTTTGCGTAATGGAGGGCACACGCCCAATCATTGCCGAAGTGCAGGCACTTGTTACCTCCACTCCGTTTTCAGCTCCGCGCCGTACCGCCAACGGCATAGATTACAACCGTATGTGCTTAATTATCGCGGTTCTCGAAAAGCGCCTTGGACTAAAATTCTATCAAAACGATGTTTATCTAAATGTTACGGGCGGTTTGCGACTTGACGAGCCGTCAGCCGACCTTGCCATTGCACTTGCCCTGATTTCCGGTATTACAGACAGAGCGCTTTCCGATGATTTAATTGCATTCGGTGAAATCGGTCTTTCGGGCGAATGCCGCGCGGTATCTCATTTTGATTACCGTGTTAAAGAGGCCGCGCGCCTCGGCTTTAACAGCATTGTTTTTCCAAAAAAGAATTCTAAAAAAATTCCGGAAATAAATGCAAAAATGATTGACATTTCAAATCTTTACGATACTCTTAAATTACTAAAACAACCTGACAGACAAGAGGTGTAAAACATGCAATCGGAAATTTTAAGTAAAATTTCTGTAATCGTTCCGTCCCTCAATCCCGACGAAAAACTTAAAAACACTATAAAATCGCTTTTGGAAGTCGGATTTTGCGATATAATTTGCGTAAATGATGGCAGTAGGGAAGATTGTATTTGCAATTTTCCCTCGCCAAGCGAAAATATAACTTTATTAAAGCACGAAGTAAATAAAGGGAAGGGCGCCGCGCTTAAAACCGCGTTTGCATACATAAAAGAAAATCGCACCGACTCTCTCGGTGCTGTAACCGTTGACGGTGACGGTCAACATGCGGCAAATGATGTTTTGGAATGTGCTAAAAGAATGACCGAGTTAAACAACAGCATCATTCTTGGTTGTCGCGATTTTTCAGCGCCTAATGTTCCAAGCCGCAGTAAATTCGGTAACAAAACCACTTCTGCGGTTTTCAAACTTCTTTGCGGCATGAAAATATCGGATACCCAAACAGGTCTTCGCGCAATCCCGGCGTGTTATTATAAAGATATGCTCGAAATCGACGGCGACCGCTTTGAATACGAAACCAATATGTTGCTCGAAATGAAAAAACGGAAAATTCCTTACTCAGAAGTGAAAATTGATACCGTTTACATTGAAGAAAATAAAACTTCGCACTTTCGTCCTTTCAAAGATTCTTTTCGTATATACTCTTTGATTTTTAAATTCACTTTCGGCCAATTTTTCAAATACATGCTTGGCTCCGGTTTATCTTTTATACTTGATTATGCCTTGCTTTATATTTTGCTTTTGGTTTGCGAAAACAAGTTTAATATTGATTTTCAAATCAAAAACACTGCCGGGGCAACCGCAACTTTCGTTTCTTGCGCAATTGCTCGTGTGTTTTCTTCAATAGTAAACTATTTTTTCAACAGAATTGCAGTTTTCGGCGCGAATGTACCAATTAAAAATTCCATTATTAAATATTACGCCCTTGCAATTCCAGTACTTTGCATTTCAGCAACATTAACTACTTTGCTTGAGAATTTACCTTTAATCAACAGTGCGTTTTTGATT
>JAZQWE010000219.1:0-7164 GCA_045632225.1 Eubacteriales bacterium
AAAGCCGAACCCCCGAGTATCTTAAACTCATTGTAAGTGCCATTGTTGATGCGCTTTGCAATACCAACAATCGCCTCAAGGTGCATTTTCCCCAACTTCATACCAAAATCAACCGCGATGTAAAATTTGTTACATCCCAAGAACTTGAGGATATGTATCCCGATATGTCGCCTGTAGAGCGCGAAAAGGCTATTACCCGCGAGTACGGCACCGTATTCATCATGCAGATTGGCGGCGTTTTGAAATCGGGCAAACCCCACGGTACCCGTGCGCCCGACTATGACGATTGGCAGCTCAACGGTGACATTTTGCTTTGGAACGATGTGCTTGACAACGCGCTTGAAATTTCTTCAATGGGTATCCGCGTTGATGCAGAGTCGCTTTCAAAACAGCTTGAAATTGCAAACTGTAATCATCGCAGAGAATTGCCCTTCCACAAGATGCTTTTGAATGATGAACTCCCGCTCACAATCGGTGGCGGTATCGGTCAGTCCCGTCTTTGCATGTTGCTTATGGGATGTGCTCACATCGGTGAGGTGCAATCGAGTATTTGGGATGCTGAAACCGTGCGCATCTGCGCTGAAAAGGGCATTCGCCTGCTTTAAAAAATAAAAAAAGTCGTTCTCGCAGAGAACGACTTTTTTGTTATTGAACTGTGAAACTGCAACCGTCTTGTAATACCGTAACTTCTTTTTTGCCGATTTGCGCTCTGACAACCTGCTCGCCGCAAACGGTGGGAACAGTGTAAACTTTAATCTCTTTTCCGTCAACTTCGCTTGTTTTTGTTACAAAAAAGTCTGAAACGATTTGGCCGCCGATGGTTATGAGTGCATTGGCAGGGGCGGTGATAGTGTAGGTAAAGAATGTATCAGAACTAATGGGGAACATAAAATAGTTGCCGAAACGCTGAACACTAAGGGGAGTTGTAGAGGTTGAAATGCGGTCATAGCGCTGTGCAGATATTTTGGGCTCAAGCAACATGTCTTTAAGCATAATGCCGTAATAGCCGGTGCCGCCAAAAATATCAACCATTTCAAAAACACCCGACAGCTTACTCTCAAGTTTGCGCTCGTTTATAAATACAAACGAGTCCGAGGAGAAAACAACATAATAATCGTTGAAACTCAAAAGGTTTTCGTTTACGAGCTCGGTGTGTTTAACACGGTACCCCGGAAATTTCATAAATCCGGTGGAGTCAGCGCGCTCAAGAGTAACTTTGAACATGTTTTCTCCTGCGTGTTGCACCATATAAACGGGATTTTCATCGGTGTATTCGTTTGCAAGTTTTATATATGTGAGCGGACTTGTATACATGTCGGAAATTCTGCCCGCGGTGCTGTATGTCGGCTCATATCTGCTGCTGAATTTCGGTAGCGCTGTTGAAATTGCGTCGAAAAATATTTCTTGTTTTGATAAAGAAATATAGTCATCCATTGTGTGCCTTGGCATGGAGCGGTCATACTGTTTCACCGCTGAAAGCGTAAAAAATAAGGCGGCAATAATAACTGCAAGCCAAATTGAACAGTATATCGAAAGCTTTTGCCAAAAAGGCATTTTCGGCGGTTCGTAAATTATATATTCGTCTTCTGTTTCGGAAACTACAAGTTCCGGATCAACATAAAATTTTTTCATATCACTCATCAAAACCGTTTATCACAACGGTTTCATTTTCTATACTTTCTCCGTTATCAAACGAGTTTAAAATTGCGGTTGCTTTTTCTTTGCTCATATACAAAGCGGGAATAAATTTTGTCATGTCGTCGCCATAGAGTTTTTCAAGCGCCATGCGGCTTGCATCTTCTGACGGGCCAAGCAAAATTACGCCGATAACGCTGTACGCCAAAAGAGCAAGGCAAAGGAGCGTTATAATGGCGATTATGAGTATTTTAACTGAAAGTTTCAATTTTCTCATGTCCTTTGAACTGAAATTACCATTATATTTTATCACACCCTATACCTTTTTACAATATCAATTTTTAAAATATCTTATATATACAAAATCCGGTTGTACTTATTGTTGAAAACGCGAAAAAAATAGGGGATATTTTCGTCGAAAATGCAACTTGTATTGAATTACATAATTTGTTAAAATAGAGTGAACCATTATATGGAGAAGAAAAACTTCTCGAAAAATTCAAATGGTATTTTGGAGGAAAACAAAATGAAAAAGTTACTCGCACTTGTTCTTGTTGCAGTAATGATGCTCGCTTTTGTTTCTTGCGGTAACACCGAAGAAACTGCAGGCATCAACTCCATCGAAGATGTTAAGTTCGGTCTTATCTGTCTTCACGATGAGAACTCTACTTATGACAAGAACTTCATCGAAGGCTTCAAAGAAGCAGTTGCAAATCTCGGACTTACCGAAGATCAGTATGTCATCAAGACAAACATTCCCGAAGGCAATGAGTGCTATGAAGCAGCAGTAGACCTTGCTGAAGACGGCTGCAACATCATTTTTGCAAACTCTTTCGGCCACGAGTCCTACATCATCCAGGCTGCAAAGGAATATCCTTCCGTTCAGTTCTGCCATGCAACCGGTACTCAGGCACACACCGAAAAGCTTGACAACTTTGCTAACGCATTCGCATCCATTTACGAGGGCCGTTTCCTTGCAGGTGTTGCTGCAGGTATGAAGCTCAACGAAATGATCGCTGCAGGCAAGATCACCGCTGACGAAGCTCTTATGGGCTATGTTGGTGCATACACCTATGCAGAAGTTATGTCCGGTTACACCTCTTTCTACCTCGGCGCTAAGTCCGTTTGCCCCTCTGTAACCATGAAGGTTCAGTTCACCGGCTCTTGGTATGACGAAGCAGCAGAGAAGGAAGCAGCTACCAAGCTTCTCAACGAAAAGTGCGTACTCATCAGCCAGCACGCTGACTCTATGGGTGCTCCTACCGCTTGCGAAGAAGCAGGTGTTCCTAATGTTTCTTACAACGGTTCCACCGTTGCAGCTTGCCCCAACACCTTTATCGTATCTTCCAGAATCAACTGGGCTCCCTACTATGAGTATGTTGTAAACACTCTCGTTAAGGGCGAAAAGGTTGCTAACGACTGGACAGGCTCCATCGAAACCGGTTCTGTAGTTCTTACTGATGTTAACACTCAGGCAGCAGCTGCAGGTACTGTTGAAAAGATTGCAGAAGTTAAGGCTGCTCTTCTTGACGGTTCCATTAACGTATTCGATACCGCTACCTTCACTGTTGGCGGCGTAGCACTTGATTCCTACATGGCAGATGTTGACACCGACGCTGCATACGAAAAGGACACCGAAGTTGTTGAAGACGGCGTATTCTACGAGTCCAAGCACCGCAGTGCTCCTTACTTCGATGTAAGAATTGACGGTATCACCCTTCTTAACGACGCATATTAATTCTTTTTACAAGTCTATAAGGCGAGGCTTTTTGCCTCGCCTATACTTGTTCTTCTATAAAAACTCACACCGAGAAAAGACTGTGTGTGCGGGCTTTTATAGGCGAACAACTTGTTTTACGGAGGTATAATTTTGAGCGTAGCAATTGAACTTAAAGGTATAACAAAGACCTTTGGCACTCTTGTCGCAAATGACAATGTTGACCTAACGGTTAAGCGCGGTGAGATTTTGTCCATTCTCGGCGAAAACGGTAGCGGCAAAACCACACTTATGAATATGATTGCGGGCATTTATTATCCCGACCGCGGCCAGATTTTTATCGGCGGGGAAGAGGTAGTCATCAGCTCGCCTAAAGATGCCTTCAAGTACGGTATCGGCATGATTCATCAGCATTTCAAACTTGTTGATGTATTCACCGCTACCGAAAATATCATTCTCGGTCTTGAGAATGACGGCAAGTACGATATTAAAAAGGCTTCTGCGCGCGTAAAGGAAATCAGCGAGCAGTACGGTTTTGATATTGACCCTGATAAAAAGATTTATGAGATGTCGGTTTCGGAAAAGCAGACTGTTGAAATTATCAAGGTGCTTTACCGTGGCGCAGACATCCTTATTCTTGATGAGCCTACAGCGGTGCTCACCCCTCAGGAAACACAAAAACTTTTCAAGGTTCTTCGCAACATGCGCGAGAGCGGCAAGTCTATTGTAATTATCACACACAAACTTCATGAGGTGCTTTCCCTTTCCGACAGAGTATCCGTACTTTGCAAAGGTAAGTACGCAGGTACTGTAAATACAGCCGAGACCGACGAAATGGCACTTACCGAAATGATGGTTGGCAAAAAGGTTGAACTTAACATCGACCGTACCGAGCCGAAGAATGTACAAAAGCGTCTTGAAATCGTTGATGTAACATGCCTTAATCGCGATGGCGTTAAGGTGCTTGACGATGTTTCGTTTGTAGCAAATGCGGGCGAAATTCTTGGCATTGCGGGCATCGCGGGTAGCGGTCAGCGCGAACTTCTTGAGTCAATTGCAGGCCTTCAGAAGATTAACGAGGGCGACATTTATTATCACAATCCCAAAACGGGTGATGTTGATGATCTTCGCGACAAAACTCCCATACAGATTCGTGACCTTGGCGTGCGTCTTTCTTTCGTTCCCGAGGACCGTCTTGGCATGGGCCTTGTCGGCAACATGGATATTGTTGACAACATGATGCTCCGTAGTTATTCCAAGGGTAAATCCGTATTTCTTGAGCGCCGTGCGCCAAGAGAACTTGCAGAGGATATTATTGAACGCCTTGAGGTTGTAACACCCGGTGCCAATACTCCCGTTCGCCGTCTATCCGGCGGTAATGTGCAAAAAGTGCTTGTCGGCCGTGAAATTGCGGCGGCTCCCACCGTGCTTATGGCGGCATATCCCGTAAGAGGTCTTGATATTAACTCTTCTTACCTCATTTACAATCTTTTAAATCAGCAAAAGGAAAAGGGCGTTGCCGTTATTTTTGTTGGCGAGGACCTTGATGTTTTGCTTGAACTTTGTGACAGAATTTTGGTTATCGGCGGCGGTAAAGTAACCGGCATCGTTGACGCAAGAACTGCAACAAAAGAGGAAATCGGTTTACTTATGACAAAGAGTGTTAGCGAAGGAGGCGACAACTGATGGCAAAGCAGGAAAAAAAGCATGAACCTCTCTTCCATATCGTAAAGCGCGGCGCCATCGTTTGGTGGAAGTCGTGGACAATCCGCATTGTCGCGGTTTTGGCGGCACTCGTTTTCAGCGGACTTGTTTCCGTAGTCATCACGGGTGAAAACCCCTTTGATATCTATGCCACCATGTTTAAGGGTGCGTTTGGTTCTTCCCACCGTATTTGGAACTTGCTTCAGGCACTTGCGATGCTCCTTTGTGTTTCGCTTGCGGTAACTCCCGCGTTTAAAATGCGTTTTTGGAACATCGGTGCCGAGGGACAGGCGCTTATCGGCGGCTTTGTTGCGGCGGCTTGCATGCTTAAACTCACCGGCGTTATTCCTAATGCGCTCATGATTCCCGTAATGCTTATCGGTAGTATTGTTGCGGGTGCAATTTGGGGCGTTATCCCCGCGTTTTTCAAGGCGCATTGGGGCACTAACGAAACCCTTTTCACACTTATGATGAACTATATTGCAATGCAGATAGTTTCCTATTTTGCAAATATCTGGGCGGTTCCGAAGGGTTCGGGTCAGATTGGTATGATTAACGGCGCGACCAACATCGGTTGGCTCCCCCGTATTTTCGGTCAAAAGTACCTTTTAAGCATTCTAATTGTACTTGCGCTTACTGTAGTTGTTTACATTTATCTCAAGTATTCAAAGCACGGATATGAAATTTCCGTTGTCGGTGAAAGCGAGAATACCGCGCGTTATATCGGTATCAATGTTAAAAATGTAATCATCAGAACCATGATTATTTCGGGTGCACTTTGCGGTATTGCGGGCTTTTTGCTTGTTGCAGGCTCCGACCACTCGATTACTCCCGATACAATCGGCGGCAGAGGATTTACCGCTATTATGGTTTCTTGGCTTGCAAAGTTTAACCCTCTTTTCATGATTTTGACTTCGTTCATTCTTGTATTCATGCAAAAGGGTGCGGGTCAGGTCGCAACCGACCTTGGTTTGAATCAGGCATTTTCCGACATTATTGCGGGTATCATCATTTTCTTCATTATTGGTAGTGAATTCTTTATCAACTATCAGATTAAAGTTCGCGAAAAGGAGGCAAAAACCAAATGAGTGCATTCTTGTCATCACTTCTTTTGTTTCTCCCTCGCGCGATAATGCAGGGTATTCCGCTTCTTTACGGCTCCACTGGTGAAATCATTACCGAAAAGTCGGGTCATCTTAACCTTGGTATCCCCGGCATTATGTATGTTGGCGGCATCTCGGGTGCGGCAGGCGCGTTTCTTTACGAGCATTCTACCGCTGTTATGAACCCCGCGCTTGCAATTTTGATTCCCTTGGTGGGCGCGCTTATCGGCTCGCTTTTGATGGGTCTTATCTATTGCTTCCTCACAGTTACACTCCGTGCAAACCAGAATGTAACCGGTCTTGCGCTTACCACATTCGGTATTGGTATCGGTAACTTCTTTGGCGGCACGCTTGCAAAACTTTCAAACACGGGCGAAACTTCGCTTTCTTTCCCGCAGACAAAGATTTTGTTTAAAACAAGTTTGCCTTTTGCCGGTGAACTCGGTTGGTTTGGCAAAATCTTTCTTTCCCATGGATTTCTTGTTTATCTTGCGGTTGTAATCGCGCTTGTTGCGGGATTTGTGTTGAACCGCACAAGAGTTGGTCTTCACCTTCGTGCAGTTGGCGAAAATCCCGCAACTGCAGATGCGGCGGGCATCAATGTAAACAAGTATAAGTATGTTTCAACTTGCATCGGTAGCATGATTGCAGGTCTTGGTGGCCTTTACTATGTAGTTGACTACATGGGTATTTGGGCAAATGACGGTTTCGGCGACCGCGGTTGGCTTGCAATTGCGCTTGTAATTTTTGCGGTTTGGCGTCCCAACGCGGGCATCCTTGGCGCATTCCTTTTCGGCGGTCTTTACATCCTTTGGTCGGTTGTAAATATCGGATTTGCCGAGCAGGAACTCTTCAAAATGCTCCCCTATGTTGTTACAATTGTTGTACTTGTTATCACAAGTATCCGCGAAAAGCGCGAAAGCCAGCCTCCCCAGAGCCTTGGTCTTTCCTATTTCCGCGAGGACAGATAAAACAAATAAAAAGCACGGCATTGCCGTGCTTTTT
>JAZQWE010000220.1:0-1790 GCA_045632225.1 Eubacteriales bacterium
CATCCGATCCGTCGGGCGAATAATATTCGCCCGACGGATTGGCAAAGAGTTTTTACGCAGTGAAAAATTTCGCGTCAGCGGTTGCGTCAGTACCGCTCAACTTTGTTTATTATTAAAAATTGGAGATATATCAAAATGCAAAAGAAATGGAATGTGCTCGGTAAACGCGACAGCGCTACCGAGGCTCTTGCGCGCGACCTTGGCATTGGTACGCTTGCGGCGGGATTGCTTTGCAACCGCGGCTATACCACAAGAGAAGCGGCAGAGCGATTTATTCACATGGAGGAGGAGCTCCTCCACTCACCCATGTTGCTACGCGACATGGAAAAAGCAATTGCGCGTATTGAAACAGCGCTTTTGAAAAAAGAGCGCATCGTTATTTACGGCGACTACGATGTTGACGGTGTTACATCCGTTACGATTTTGTACCTTTACCTTGCGGATAAGGGTGCAAATGTCGGCTACTACATACCCAACCGCATGGGAGAGGGTTATGGCATGAGCGAAGGCTCGCTTGACCACCTTATCGATGACGGTGCAAGCCTTATCGTTACCGTTGACACGGGTATTACCGCAAATGCCGAGGTTGAGCATGCCTCCTCACGCGGTACAGATGTTGTTGTCACCGACCACCACGAGTGCCACGGCGATTTGCCAAATGCAGTTGCGGTTGTAAATCCCCGCCGCCCCGATTGTGACTATCCTTTCAAGGAACTTGCGGGCGTTGGCGTTGTTTTCAAACTCCTTTGCGCGTTTGAGGCAAGTCATGAGAAAATCAGCGAGCAGGAGGCTGTTCGCCGCATTTGCGAAAAATATGCCGACCTTGTTGCAATCGGCACAATTGCCGATGTTATGCCCATCAAAGACGAAAACCGTCTTATCGTTGCATACGGACTTGCCAAAATAGAAAAAGCCGAGCGCATGGGACTTTGCGCCCTTTGCGAGGCTGTTTCCCGCAAGCCTGACGGCAAAGTTTCCACCCGCATGCCAAAAATTACATCAAGTTTTGTAGGCTACACCCTTGCCCCCCGTATCAACGCCGCGGGCAGAATCAGTTCTGCAAGCCTTGCCGTTGAACTGTTTCTCACCTCGTCCCGCGAAAAGGCCGATGAACTTGCCGCGCGCCTTTGCGACATCAACCGCGAGCGTCAGAGTGAGGAAAATCGCATAGCCCTCGAGGCTTATGCAAAAATAGAAGCAAACCATGACTTTGAAAACAATCCCGTTATCGTGCTTGAGGCTGACAGTTGGCACCACGGCGTTATCGGAATTGTAGCATCACGCATTACCGAAAAATACGGCCTCCCCTCCATCCTCATTTCTTTTGACGGCGCACAGAGCGACGGAAATGTTGACATTGGCAAGGGTAGCGGCAGAAGTGTTAAGGGACTCAATTTGGTTGACGCCCTTGTATACTGCGGCGACTTGCTTGAAAAATACGGCGGTCACGAACTTGCCGCAGGTCTTAGCGTTAAGAGAGAAAACATCGACGCTTTTCGCGAAAAGATTAACGCCTACGCGCGCGAAAACTTCTCGCATGAGGATCTTGTCCCCACTCTCGATGCCGATTTTGAAATCGGCGGTGACGAGGTTAACATCCACAACGCGGATGAAATGCGCATTCTTGAGCCTTTCGGAGTTTCAAACCCCGTCCCCTCGTTTGTGCTCCGCGACATGCATGTAAGCGATGTACAGTCAATCAGTTTTGGCAAACATACAAAAATTTTGCTTTCAACAAACACCTCCTCCCCGCTCACAGCCATGTATTTCTCCCGTGCCCCCAAGGATGC
>JAZQWE010000221.1:0-1802 GCA_045632225.1 Eubacteriales bacterium
AACACCGATTAGAGTGAGAGCAAGCAAGGTAATGCGGGAAACAGTCATAACCTGCTTGTCGGTTGCATTCTTCTTGCAGATGCCCTGGAAAATGTTCTTAGAGAATGCGGATGCCGCGATAAGCAAGTATGAGTCGGAAGAACTGATTGTAGCCGCAAGGATACCTGCCATTACAAAACCTGCCAAAATTGCGGGGAGAGAAGTGGTTGCAAGGGTAATGAAAATGCTTTCTGCACCGGACTTTGTAAGGTGCTCGGTGCGGAAGAGTTGACGGCCAACGATACCGATGAATACTGCAACTGCAAGGGAGATAACAACCCAAATCATTGCAATGCGGCGGGAACGCTTGAGTTCATCTTCGCGGCGAATTGCCATAAAGCGAAGGAGAACCTGAGGCATACCGAAGTAACCAAGACCCCAAGCCATTGTGGAGCAGATGGTCAAAAATCCGTAACTACCTGCGTTGCTAAATACGGGTTTGCCTGCTTCAACGATTTGTGCACCGTTTTCAACCGCGGGAGAAGCAATGCCAAAGAATTCAAAGAAACCGGGAATGTTTTTAGCATTTTCGATTACTGCACCGATACCGCCGGCACTTACAGTGCTGATGGTAACGATTACGGTGAGCGCGGTAATCATAACAATTGCCTGCATAAAGTCAGAAACGCTTTCTGCAAGGAAGCCACCGAGGATGGTGTAGAGGAGCACGAACACCGCACCGATAACCATCATGTGGATATAGGGCAAGTCAAAGAGAGTAGAGAAGAGTTTACCGCATGTTACAAAGCAACTTGACGCGTATACAGTAAAGAAAATGAGAATAAACGCGGCGGCGATAAACATAATCACCTTTTTCTTTTCACGGAAACGGTTTGAGAAAAATTCGGGCAAAGTGATTGAGTTGTTAGCGCGCACGCTGTAGCGGCGAAGGCGCTTTGAAACTATCAACCAGTTGAGGTATGTACCGATTGCAAGACCGATGGATGTCCATGCGGCGTCAGCAAGACCGCACCAATAAGCAACACCGGGCAATCCCATCAAAAGCCAACCGCTCATGTCGGATGCTTCTGCACTCATTGCAGTAACCCAAGGACCGAGCGAGCGACCGCCGAGATAGTATTCGGCAGAGTTTTTGTTAGCACGCTTTGCGTAAAAAACACCGATTAAAATAACTGCGGCCATGTACACGACCATAGCTATTAAAATCTGAATTGTATTTCCGTTCATTTTAAAAGACCTCCTACTGGAAAATACATTTTTAAAAAATGCAACTTAAAATGCAAATTTATTCTTAAATATACCATATTCTCGCATAAAAATCAATAGTTTTGCATAATTTTTCAAATAAACTTGCATTTTTCTTGTTTTAATTCTTCTTGAAAAACAAAATTAAATATGTTATGATAAGTATGTAAATATTTTTATTATTAAGGAGATAAATATATGGGATTTTTAACCGGTAAAACCGCGATAATTACAGGCGCGGGTTATGCAACGCTTTCTGACGGCAGATGTGGCTCAATCGGCTACGGTATCGCAACCGCTTACGCAAAAGAGGGCGCAAACCTTGTAATCACAGGTAGAAATGTTTCTAAACTTGAAAAGGCAAAGGAAGAACTTGAGCGTTTGTACGGTATCAGAGTGCTTGCTCTTGCGGCAGACATCTCCGCTGGCGCTGATAACGAGGCAATTGCAAAGAGCGTTGCAGAAGCGGCTATGAAGGCGTTTGGCAGAGTGGATGTACTCATCAACAATGCACAGGCATCTGCATCGGGTGTTACCATTCAGGACCACACCACAGA
>JAZQWE010000222.1:0-1985 GCA_045632225.1 Eubacteriales bacterium
CCTTATAAGAGTTGACATTTTGACCGAGCAAAGTGATTTCTTTTGCGCCGCTTTCAACAAGCTTTTTAACCTCATCAACAACAAAATGATAATCACGGCTTCGCTCTCTGTCGCGGACATAAGGGACAATACAGTAGGAGCAAAAATTGTTGCAACCGTACATTATACTAACCCATGCTTTAAAGCCGCTTTCGCGCAAAACCGGAATTTCTTCACCAATTTCTCGCGCATTTTCTCCAAAACTAAAAAGTCGCCCTTTTTTACCAAGTACGGTAAAAAGAATCTCGGGAAAACGGTCAAGCGAAGACGGTTCAAAAGAAAAATCAACATAGGGATAACTGTTTTTAAGTTGATCAACGCGATGTTTTTGTGCTACCATGCAACCGCAAACTCCGATTAGAAGCGCGGGATTTTTTGCTTTAAGATGCTTAAACTGACCGATTGTGGAGAGTGCTTTGAGTTCAGCATGCTCGCGCACGGCGCAAGTATTTACAACTATCAAATCAACACCGTCAGTTTCGGTAACAACTTCGTATCCCATGGCATTTGCCATACCGCGAAGTTTTTCAGAGTCGGCCTCATTTTGCTGACAACCGAACGTTATCACACATGCGCGCCGACGCGTTTTTTCATTTGCAAAAGCATCATTGCTTTGCTTTATTAGTTTTATATATTCTTTCATTAGTTAATACCTTATATATAAAAGTCCATAAAATCACAAAGTATATTATAACAAAAATATTGCACTAATGCAACAAGTTTTTACATAAAAAATCAACGGTAGTCTATCGTCTTACCGTTGATTTAAATATTATTTTATATTTTCAAAAGTTCCGTCCGAACTCAAAAATACAGTTTTTAAAACAAAATCGAAATTTTCGTCAAGAAATACAATCTTCCACGAATTATCCTCAAAAATTGCTTTTACATTATCATACTCAATGTCACAGTAATTTTTAGCAATCTCTATGGCTTTTGCTTCTGTTATTATTGGCAATGTTCCGTTTGAGGAGTATTTAATCTCTGTTTTGTTTTTAACAGTATTGTCAAAAAGTACGGAATCGGAAACAATGCCCGCGCCGCTGTCTTCAGAGAGCGAATAACACAGTGCGCGTCCGTTTTCTGCATTAAATGAAGCGCTTTCTAAACGCTCAGCATTTTTAGGAAGGTTTTGGTGAATAAAAACGCCGCCAACCGCAAGTAAAACCGAAAAAGCCGCCGCCGCGCTTAAAAATGCTTTGCATTTCTTTTTATATACTATTTTTTTGCTGTCCGCTTTAGCATAGACATATTCTTTGAAATCTTGATTTGTTCGCATTGTTACATTCCCCCTTCCGTTAATATTTTTTTGAGCGTACTCTTGGCCCTATAAACAATATTATCTATTTGTTTTTTACTTTTGCCCAAAACTTTTGCCGCATTTTCATAGGAGAGTTCCTCAAAGAAAATTAAATAAACAACTGCCCTATAATCCTCGCTGAGTTTTGAAATTGCACGGTGCAAAGCGCGTTTTGCATCATCCTCAATAAACATTTCCTCAATCTGCTCTTCTGATTGTGTTTCGGGCAATTCATCAGGGGTGACTATTTTCTTTTTTGCATCTTTTCTTACAAAATCAATTGCTTTGTGCCTTGCTATGGAATATAGATATGTTTTAAAATCGCTGTTACCTAAAAAACGCTTTTTATGTATAATCAGTTCGACAAAAGTATCAGCCGCTAATTCTTCAGCTACGGAATAATTACCGATAATTTTATTTATAAAAAGAATAAGGCCGTCATGATATTCATCCATTAAGTCATCAAATGCCTTTTCATCACCGTTTAAATATCGGCGGTAACATTCGGTGCCGTTAAACATTTTACTTTCCACCGTCTTTCGTAAATTTGTCGGAGTTTTTTAGAAAATTCCTCACTGTTAAGTAAATTATTTTCTAAAATATAATATCATAAAATTTTGGCATTGTCAAAATGATAAAAAGAACG
>JAZQWE010000223.1:0-2040 GCA_045632225.1 Eubacteriales bacterium
TTATGATGGCCGTACCGGTGAGCCCTTTGATAACCCCGTAACCGTTGGTTACATGTACTACCTCAAACTCCATCACCTTGTTGACGATAAGATTCACGCTCGTTCAACCGGTCCTGACTCCCTCGTTACACAGCAGCCTCTCGGCGGTAAAGCGCAGTTCGGCGGTCAGCGTTTTGGAGAAATGGAAGTTTGGGCGCTCGAGGCATACGGCGCAGCATACACCCTTCAGGAAATGCTCACTGTTAAGAGTGACGATGTAACCGGTCGTGTAAAGACCTACGAAGCTATCGTACAGGGTCAGAACATTCCTACTCCCGGTGTGCCTGAAGCGTTTAAGGTTCTTGTTAAGGAACTTCAGTCGCTCGCACTTGATGTTCGTGTACTTGATGATAAGGGAGAAGAAGTTGAACTCGCAAAGATTGGCGACGACGAACTTGAAACTCCCAACTATGTAAGTCCTATTGAAGACGAAGATGCTATTACCGCATCCGATCTTGGAGAAACCGTTCAGACAGACGAACTCTTTGATTCGTATACAGAAGAAGAGGATCCCGATTCTGATGTTGGCTTCTTCGCTGATGATGCAGATAGCGATTCTTTCGATGTCTGATTTTACCTTTGCCCCTGCAAAGAAAAATATAATAGGAGAGGTTCTTTTGCGCTTGCAAAAGGTGGTAATATAAATGGATAACATTTTAGATTCTATAAAAATCGGTCTTGCTTCGCCCGAAATGATGCTTGAATGGTCTTTCGGCGAAGTTACCAAGCCCGAAACCATTAACTATAGAACGCTCAAAGCAGAGAAGGATGGCCTTTTCTGCGAGCGTATCTTTGGTCCTACCAAGGACTGGGAATGCCTTTGCGGTAAGTACAAGCGTGTACGCCATAAGGGCAAGATTTGCGAAAAGTGCGGCGTTGAAGTTACTATGAAAAAGGTACGCCGTGAGCGCATGGGTCATATTGAACTTGCGGCTCCCGTTTCGCATATCTGGTATTTCAGAGCTATTCCTTCCAGAATCGGTCTTCTTCTCGACATCACTCCGAGAAACCTTGAGCGTGTACTTTATTTTGCACAGTACATCGTTATTGATCCCGGTTCAACTCCTCTCGAAAAGAAGCAGCTTCTTAGCGAGATTGAGTATAACAATTGGTACGAAAAGTACGAAAACGATTTCCGCGTAGGCATGGGTGCTGAAGCAATCAAGGAACTTCTTTCCGAGATTGATATTGAACAGCTTTCCAAGGAACTCCGCGAGGAACTTGAAACCGCAAGCGGACAGAAAAAACTCAAGATTATTAAGCGCCTTGAAGTTGTTGAGGCATTCCGTCAGTCCAACAATCGTCCTGAGTGGATGATTCTTGATGTTGTACCCGTGCTTCCTCCGGAACTTCGTGCGATGGTACAGCTTGACGGCGGTAGATTTGCATCTTCCGACCTTAACGACCTCTATCGTCGTGTTATTAACAGAAATAACCGTCTTAAAAAGCTTATGGAACTTCGTGCGCCTGAAATTATCGTGCGCAACGAAAAGCGTATGCTTCAGGAAGCGGTTGACGCACTCATTGACAACGGTCGTCGCGGCAAGCCCGTAACCGGACCCTCAAACCGTGCACTCAAGTCCCTTTCCGAAATGCTTCGCGGTAAGCAGGGCCGTTTCCGTCAGAACCTTCTTGGTAAGCGTGTTGACTATTCTGGCCGTTCTGTTATCGTAGTTGGTCCTGACCTCAAGATTTTCCAGTGCGGTCTTCCTAAGGAAATGGCACTTGAACTCTTCAAGCCTTTCGTAATGAAGCGCCTTGTTGAAACACAGAAGGCGGCTAACATCAAGGAAGCAAAGAAGAAGGTTGATAAGGTTTATCCCGAAGTTTGGGATGCTCTTGAAAATGTAATCAAGGAACACCCTGTTCTTCTTAACCGTGCGCCTACACTTCACCGTCTTGGTATTCAGGCGTTCGAGCCTGTTTTGGTTGAAGGTAAGCACTTAAGCTTCACCCCCTTGTATGTACCGCATACAACGCCGACTTCGACGGCGACCAAAT
>JAZQWE010000224.1:0-2518 GCA_045632225.1 Eubacteriales bacterium
CTTTATCGCGACATTCAGAACTATAAGGTCTACACAGAAAGAGGCAAGGGCGCAGAGTACGTAGTAAGTCCCTTTATGCTCTTGGTCAGCGAAGGTTTTTACTATCTGCTTGCGTTCGATGATGCCAAACAGAAGATGCGAACCTTTCGCGTTGACAGAATGAAGGGCGTAAAATATACTGGAATCCCTCGCGACGGCGAAGCGGAGTTCAAAAAGATTCGTCTTGAAGATTATGCCCTCTCTCACTTTGGAATGTTTGAGGGAGATCGCGAGCACGTCACCATGCGATTCGCCAGCCATCTGCTCGATGCCGTCGTTGACAGATTTGGCACAGATGCCGTCTACAACAAGGTAGATTCCAAGCACTTTAGCGTTACTGTTTCCGTAGCGGTTAGCAAACAGTTTTATGGTTGGCTTTGCGGCTTTGGGAATATGGTCAAAATTCTATCGCCCTCTCGCATCGTCGATGATTATAAGGCACATCTTCAAAAGGTCGCATCGCTTTATGATAACGACTAACATTTGTTCACGATATTCTAACATCAACCATTTGCTTTACAAAAAATGCAGAAGGTTGTAAAAAAGATGTTAAAAGATGTATAATTCTTGTAGATACTTGTTGACATTTTGATGCTAAGATGTTACAATGTGCGTACCAAGAAGACACAGTGATGTGTCTCATTCTAATAATATCAAGGCTTTTTCGCTTCAACGGCGGTTTGCCCAAAGAGATGATGGGACTCATCGGCGCAGGTAACAACCCCATGGTTGGTATGACTGTTGCTGTTGCGGTTGCTATCGAGGAAGCTTCTAAATAAGCGAACCAAAAAGAGTTTATACGGAAGGGCTGAGTGAGCAATTTGCTGGCAGGTGCAAATCCTGCCCCCTCCCACCTATAAACTCTGTACAGTTGCTATCGAAGAGGCAAGCAAGTAAAAGGGACGCGAGTCGCTTTTTGAAAAAAGCTCCGCAAAAACTTAAATAAAAAGTTGGACACATCATTTTGGAGGAATCTCTGTGATGTGTCCGATTTGTTTTATAAGAAAAAAGTGGCGAGAGTTTTTGTCCTCTCGCCGATCTCTTTGCTGATATATTGTCATGTTGTGTAAATGCAAAAATTATTCATCTACATGTAATTTAATTAACAAGTCTTGTAGGCTTTCTATTTCGAGCGCCGAATTTACCCAATTGTTGAATTGTTTTTCATTGAAGTCCTCGGCATATTTGTCTCCGCAGTTGATGCACTTTGTTCCTTCAATTAACTTATCCACATAAACGGTGCTACACAAACGATTATATGTTTGACGTATAACTGTCTCGTCCTCGAAAATAAAGAATCCGTATATAACACCTCCGCTTTGTATCGGGGTTAGTATATCGCTATCAAAGTAAGTGTGGTAGCCGGCAAGCTCAATATACATCAGAGGTCTTGATTCGGTATAATA
Organism: Eubacteriales bacterium; assembly: GCA_045632225.1. GTDB lineage: Bacteria > Bacillota > Clostridia > Oscillospirales > CAG-272 > UMGS902. The sequence goes on from JAZQWE010000224.1 coordinate 1,446, forward strand.
TTTCTTTAAATTTTCCCACAGTGTCAAAGATTTGCTATCTAGGGTATTTTCATCTATGTCACGGAAGTCGTAGATAAGAACATCGGTAAAAGAAAGATAAGGCACTAAATCCAGCCTTGTGTCTAATGTGGTGGAGGCATAACTAACTTTGTAGAGCGTTTTGCAATCGGCAACATACGCATCAATGTTTTCCCGTTCGGAAATCGATAAAGTATCTATCCTTGTTCCAAAGTTTACCGAATACTCAATTCTTTTCGGATCAGCAGCATTGCATATCGTGCATATGCCGTTTGCGCCGAATGTATGTGCGCATCCTTCTGGTTCTTGATTAACCTTATACTCTGTCTTGATGCCGTTGACTGCAATATATCCGTCAACAACAGAGATGACAGGCTCGGTATAAAGCTTATATATAGTTTTTACACCGTTGACAAATAGATAACCGTCTTCGGCAGAAATAGCATCGGCTTTTTCTACAAGATATTCGGTTTTCACGCCGTTTACAACAACATATCCGTCCTCGTTTACAGTAATATTTGGATCATCATTACTGCACGATGCAAGCAAGCAGATGAGTGCGAAAATTAAAGTAATACAGCACAAGAGTTTTTTCATAGTATTTCTTCCTTTTTGTTTTGTGCCTTTATTATATCATACTGAAGGTGCTTTTTCAAGAGTAATAAAATATTAGGATTGCTACTTTTCCGCAAACTCTTTGACCACATCATTTACGGAAACATCAAAACGCGATATAATGTTTTCAGGAAATACGCAAACGATGTGTTAAGCGAACAGGATTTTGCGATGCAAACAAATTGAAAAAGGCTTATGGTGCAAAGATTTTTGGCCATGTCATGATTTTCTCAATGCCCTTCCCCCCTCGCCTGCCGCACAGAGATGATGGGTCTCATCGGCGCTGGTAACAACCCCATGGTGAAACAACCGCAGGTTGTTTTTATGATATGTTGCTGTTGCTGTTGCTGTCGAAGAGGCAAGCAAGTAATTTGCGAGCAAATTACTTGCAATGAATTGCCCTTGCGGGCATGAATTGATTGCTTTGCAATCATGAATTG
>JAZQWE010000225.1:0-9571 GCA_045632225.1 Eubacteriales bacterium
TTTATTCTATCCATTGAACTAAGGAGGCGGATAAACAATATAAACTTGCCACGGATATTATATTACATTAAATCTTAGGTTTTGTCAATTATATTTAGCCTATATTTTAAAGGTTTTGAAAAAAACGATGCTTTTTAGGACAACAAAACCCCGCTCAAAACGAGCGGGGATTAAACTATACTAATTCATATTTATCATAGTAAGCTTTAATGTCTACTACTGTGCCGTTTAGTCTGGAGTCTTCTGCGGCAAATACAATAAGGTGGTTTTTGGCGGAAATTCCAATTTCGCTTACGTCCTTTGCTTCAAGCTCACCTGTTAAGTAGCTATAAAGATCTTTAACAATACCACTGTCACCACCACCGTGACCGTCTACAATGCTGTCGCCAATGGCAGAGTAATCAACGTCAAGGAAGGTTCTCTTTTTAGTTGCAAAATCGTAAAATTCAAAGGCTTCATTTGCGGGCTTTCTCATATTAGCAACAAGGTCGCCCTTGGTACCCATAATTCTAAGTCTTCTGCCTCCCATTGCGAATGCGCTCATTGTAAGGGTAACAAGTGTGCCGCCCTCAAACTGCATATTAACTGTTTGATGGTCTACAACGTTGTTATCGCACTTGTAAACGCATTTGCCGTACTGTGTGGTGCGAAGAGCCTTTAACACTTCACAGTCGGTATCCTTACCTGCGGGAGTAGATGTTGCGGCGCAACGGAACCAGTGATTACCCTTTGCGTCATAATAAAGCTTCATAGCGTTGTATGGGCAGGTTTCACTTGCGGGACAACCCTCAATACATCTTTCGGGTGAGCCTTCGGGTGCGTTTTCCTTGCGGAAGTGCATGGTAGAGCCAAAGGACTGAACCTTTTCGCACTTTTTATCTAAAAGCCATTGTAAAATGTCAACGTCGTGGCAGCATTTTTGAAGAAGCATAAAGGTGCTTCTGTCAGCATTACCCCAGTTACCGCGAACAAAGCTGTGGCTCTGATGCTCGTTGCCAACACCTTCAATATGCTCAATATTAACAATGTCACCAAGGGTGCCGTCGGTAATAAGCTTTTTAAGTGTTCTGAAGAATGGAGTGTAGCGAAGCACGTGGCAAACAACAACCTTTCTGCCGCATTCCTTTGCTTTATTGTAAATCATAGCGCACTCTTCTGCGGTAGGCGCAACGGGTTTTTCTAAGAGAAGGTCATAACCAAGCTCTAAAGCCTTAAGGCAGGGTTCGGTGTGCATTCTGTCCATTGTAGCAACAATTGCAATATCAGCAAATTTGGGAACGTTTAAAATATCTTCCCAAGTGGTAAAGCAATTTTCATCAGGAATACCGTGCTTATCTCTTATGTATTCTCTTGTAGCATCGGTAGGCTCGGCAACGCCAACAACCTTAAATTTTTCGGGGTAGTTTGCCATAATATCGGTGTAGATTCTGCCGCGGCTACCTGCGCCGATAAGTATTACCTTAAACTGCTTGTTTTCCATATTTCTCTAACTCCTTTATGTAATAAATTTAAAGAAAATGCTTTGTTGACAAAATTTCAACAAAATGGTATAATCTGCTTGATACCTTGATTTTATTGCTTTTTTGCAAAAATGTATATATAAAAAAGTATAAATAATCTTTGATTTTATATACTTTTTAAAATAGGGGGCAGAATATCATATATAATTCTTTTGAAATTAAAAACAACCCCGAAATAACAAAGGTTTATACCGCCTTTAGCCAAACCTTTGGTCCGGAGTTTCGTTTCAGGGGGGAAGCCCACGATTTTTGGGAGCTTGTATGCGTTACCGAGGGACAGATAAACGTAGCGGCAGATAGCAAAATTTTTACTCTTAAAAAGGGTCAGGCGTTTTTACATAGCCCAATGCAGTTTCATAACATTACCGCTATGGGTAACTCGACGATTGCGGTTTTCACCTTTTCGGGCAACAACATACCCGCCCTTGAAAATAAGGTAATAGAAATTGGCAACTTTTCAAGAGTAAAACAACTTTTAGAGCTTGTTAAAAAGCATTTTGTAATGCTAAAAAAATTCAGCATTATAGAGCCTAAAACACCCGACAATGCCCACCTTATTTACATTAAAAGGCTAGAGCTTTTTTTACTGGAGCTTGCGGGTAATTACTCGGCGGACAGTAAGGTGCCAAAAAGCGCCGAAAACTACACATTTATAATAAAAACCATAACCGATAATATTGAAAAACGGCTTTCGGTTACCGAAATTGCCGCCCTTTGCAATATGAGTGAAATAAACCTTCAAAAAACCTTTTCGCACTATGCGGGGGTTGGCATTATGGAATATTTTAACCGTATAAAAATGCAAAGAGCCGCCGAGCTTTTAAACGAAGGCCTTTCGGTAAAACAAGCGGCGCTTCAGGTTGGCTTTCACGACCAAAATTATTTCAGCACCGTTTTTAAAAGAATAACGGGGCATAGCCCAATAAGGTATAAAACCAAAGCCGAAAACGAATAATTTTACAAAATCTGCAAAATTTGTTGCAATTCGCAAAATAAAGGTTTATAATAATAAAGTGGAAATTCACGCGGCTAGTTCGCGTTTAAAAAGGAAGATGTTTAAATGAGTACACCCGATATGAGTTCTTTTCGCCCCAATCGTGGCAAAAAGCTTATTGTAAGCACCGATTTTGGTAAGTTTGCCCGTTACCCCGTTAAAACCCACGTGGTTGTTAAGGGTGATGACCTTAAAGAAATTATGGATAAATATGTTATGCCTTACGTACAGGAAGGCGACGGTATTTTCCTTAGCGAAAAAATGGTTGCCATCAGTCAGGGCAGAGCATTCCATATTGATGAAATTAAGCCACGCCCCTTGGCAAGATTCCTTGTAAAATTTGTTACAAAATCGCCCTATGGTATTGGTCTTGGCAGTCCATACACCATGGAACTTGCGCTTCGCGACTGCGGTATCCCTAAAATTCTTTTAGGTTGCATCTGCGCCGCCGTTACCAAGCCTTTTGGCATTAAGGGTGTTTTCTATAACGTGGTAGGCCCCAAGGCACGCTCTATTGATGGCCCCGGCGAATACGTTATTCCCCCTTACAATAAGTACGCTAAAATGGCTCCGCTTGAGCCCGATAAGGTTTGTAAAGAACTTGCCGAGCATACAGGTTGCTACGTTGTAATGCTTGACGCTAACGATTTAGGTCTTGAAATTTTAGGTAAATCTACCGATGATATCACCCTTCAAATGGCAAGACAAATGTTTGGTGACAACCCACTTGACCAGTCCGACCAACAAACACCTATCGCTATTGCCCGTAAGGTTCCCGATGATATGGAAGAACCAAACTTTGACGAGGCAGAATAATTTTGGATAATAAATCCCGCCCTTAGAAAATCTAAAGGCGGGATATTTGTTTTTTGTATTACAGCAATTCTTTTCTAAGCTCTTCGCCTGATTTTGCGCTGAGGTATGCGGGGGGAATATCCAAAACGGTTTTGCAGCCGCTAGTTCCCTCGCGGTTTAGTCTAACAGCGGCTCTTGCGTAGGCTACCAAAACGGAAGCAGTAAATTCGGGGTTGGAATCAAGCTTTAAGCTATACTCAATAATGTGATTGTGCTCTTTATTAAAGCCTGTTTTACCGCTTCTTATAACAAAGCCGCCGTGTGGGATACCACTGTGGTCGCGGTCAAGCTCTTCTTTAGTAATAAAGTGAACTATGGTGTCATAATCGGCAAAGTAGTTTGGCATCTGTTTAATTTCGTTTTCAATTTTTTCTTTGTCGGCGCCGTCTTTTACTACAACAAAGCACTCTCTTATATGCTTTTGTCTTGTGGTGAGTTCTGGTTCACTTCCGCTTCTAACCGCTTGTAACGCCTCTTCAACGGGAATGGTGTACTGTTTTGCATCAAGTACGCCTTCAATTCTGCGAATAGCGTCGGAGTGACCTTGGCTAACGCCCTTGCCCCAGAAAGTGTAAACCTCGCCCACGGGTAAAATTGCCTCATCATAGAGGCGGTTGAGCGAGAACATACCGGGGTCCCAACCGACAGAAATCATTGCAACTCTGTCGCCTGCTTTTGCCGCTGTGTCAACAGCCGCAAAGTGCTCGGGAATTTTTGCATGTGTATCATAGCTGTCAACAACATTGAAAAATCTTGCAAGAGTGGGTGTCTGCACGGGCAAATCTGTTGCGCTGCCGCCGCAGAGGATAAGTACATCAATTTCACTTTGATGGTTTAAAATTTCATCAATGTGATAAACGGGTGCACCGGTGAGTGTTTTAAGCAATGCGGGGTCGCGTCTTGTAAACACGCCGTAAAGTTCCATATCGGGGTTTTGCTTAACGGCACATTCAACGCCGCGTCCGAGATTGCCGTAACCGACAATTGCAATTTTAGTCTGCATGTAGTTGCCTCTTTTCATAGGATGTAGAATTATTTTACTAAACTACATTGTCATCCTTCGCTGATGCTCAGAATGACAATATAGATAAACATTTATTTATAATACCAAAATTATAAATTCTTTTGCCTTACAAGTCAAGGATTTTATAAAAATAGTGGTATATTTATTATTGACTGATTGATTTAAAATTGATAAAATTAAATTGAGTAATGCTGTCAGGAGGAGAACATGAAAAAATTTATAGTTTTAGCAGTTGTTCTTGCTATTTTTACCATTTGCTCATTTGCTGCGCATCCTATTACTGTTATTGACACATCTAAAGCGGTTGAGGTTTATCGCAACACTTTTGACGATACAGAGTCGCTTAACGATTTTACAATGTACTCGGGCAAATGGGGGATCGAAAACGGACGAGCACATGTACTTCCCGGTCAGACGGCGGCAAACGCCTATTTTGTCTACACCGGAGCCAATGAGGAACTGAAAAACCTTACTGATTATGTGGTTTCGGTTGAAATGTACAATGTCCGTCAGACAACGGGACTTGTTGCAAGATGTGACCTTGCAACATGCTCAACTGCTATCCACGGATATATGGGTATCAATGCCGCTTGCAAAACGAACGGTACATGTTTTTTCACCCGTGTAACAAATAATGCAAACGGCAAGAGCGCGCCCTCTATTGGCAGTTCGCCCGTGATTTTTGCGCCGGGTGCAAACATTCGCCTTGAGGTTGCAATGCGCGGAAACATTGTGCAAACATTCGCGTATGACATTGACACGGGACTTCATTTGTGGACGCGTAGTGCTGTTACCGATCTTTGTCCGAGCGGTTCGTTCGGTCTTATGGCTTATACAAAGGTTGTAGATGGACTTGACACAAGTGAAACACGCTTTGACAATCTCGTTGTTAAAACTCTCCCCGCATTGCCTGAGGGCACGAGTGCAACTTTAAAGTTTGAAAAAGAAGCCATTTGGTACAGCTCAATGCACATAATGAGCGAGGGTACAGTAAAGGCACAGTTGTTTATGCCTGCGGTGGCTACAAAAGCGGATCTTCAACCCGTGCTTAACGATAAGCGCGAAGACAGAGTGGGCATAACTTTTAATATGAATGAAGATGCAACAGAGTATTACTGTTTACAAGTTTATCGCAAAACTTATGTTTCAAAAGTGACAAACGGCGAGATTGCGAAAGTTACAACCAATGTTTATCTTAGACTTTATAAGGTTGTGCAGGACAAGGCAACTTTGCTTGAAGAATTTCACCTTGAAGCGAGCGGAATCGGCTCGTGGGGTGTTGCAGAACTTCGCGCGGTTGTGAAAGACGGTAAAATTTACGGCTACTTGAATGACCGCTGTTTTGTAAGCGTTACCGATGAAACTCCGCTCACGGGAGCAGGTGTCGGTGTGTACAGCAATATGGCGGGCACCGAATTTACAAATGTTTCTGTCAGCAATGTAAGTGAATGTGACAAAGCAGATATTGTTATCTGGGGTCACTCCCACATGGGTGCATGGGTCAATGCCGTGGATGAACTGGGGGCATACGGCAATGTTGTAAACCTTGGTCTTGGCGGCTCAAGTACCCTTGATATGCCCAATATTGTTGATGAAATGGCAACATACAATCCTGAAATTGCCATTATCATGATCGGCTCAAACAACATGGGCTACACGGTTGAGAAAAATGTTTTGGATCTCGATGCATCTTTTGATATGTTAAGAGAACTTTGCCCCGGTATCAAGTTTATTCTTATTACCGAGTGGTGGCAACCTGAGCGCCTTGCTGCTTACGGTTCGTATGTGCTTTTGCTTAACGAAGCATACAGAGTATATGCCGCTGAAAATGATGATGTAACGGTTGTTGAGGGATGGAACATCCCCATAAAGAACGGTGCTCTTGATGAGAGCATGTTCCGTGATACACAGCACCTTACCCCTGCCGCATATCTCTCGTTGGATAAGCGTGCAAAATCCGCTCTTGAATATCTTGTAAACGGAAATATGGGAGATGTTGACGGTGACGGCGAGGTAAAAGTAATTGATGTATTTACAACAATCAAAGATGTAATCAACATGAATGAAAATTATAATATCAATTCAGACCGTGACTTTGACGGAGCTGTTACAATTCTTGATGTAATTAAAATTTTAAAGGTTGCGGTTAAATAAAGAAATGGATTGGCATTCGCCAATCCATTTTTTATTTAACAAGGTTCCTTCTGATTTTTCTGGTGGTGGTTTTTTCAAACTCGGTATCGCGGATTTCAATTTCGCGGATGTGTTTGTAGCTTACGAGTGAGCGGTTGATTTGTGCAATTGTTTTCTTCATCTGCGCGTGAATTTCTTCTTTTGTGGTTCCCTCGGGGAATTTTGAGAAATCGGGATAAATTATCGCGGTGAGAATAACCGAATCTGAGTTTTCGGCCTTTCTGCCGACAACAACACACTCAAGAATGGTATCAATGGGTTCAAGGTATTCTTCGATTTCCTCGGGGAATACATTTTTGCCGTTTTCAAGCACGATTACAGACTTTTCTCTGCCTGTAACAAAGAGGTAACCGTCTTTGTCAAGGTAGCCGACATCGCCCGTGCGGAAATATCCGTCCTCGGTGAATACAGCGTTTGTAGCCTCTTCGTCACCGTAGTAGCCAAGCATTACATTGTCGCCCTTAACACAGATTTCACCGATGATATTATCGCCGTTTTCTTCCATGTTGCCCTCAATTTTTACTTCGCAGCAAGGAACGGGAGTACCAACCGAGCCGGGTTTGGGGTCATGGTAAACATCGACCGCAACAAGGGGAGCGCACTCGGTAATGCCATATCCCTCCCAAACCTCAATGCCGAGGGAGCGGAAGGTGTTTGCAACATCCTGATTTAACGGCGCGCCGCCGCAGATGATTTTTTTAAGTCTGCCGCCGAAAGAGTTGATAACCGCCGCAAACAAAAGTCTGCGGGTGTCAAGACCGAATTTGCGCATGGTGTCCGATGCACTCATGAGTTTACGCATAGTGCCGTCAAGCTTCTTTTTGCGAAGCTCGTCCCAGATGCGCTTTTCCATTGTGCTTACAAAAAGGGGAACAAGCACAAGTGCTGTGGGCTTAAACTTGTTGATATTGCGGAGCACATGGCGGAGGGAGTCGTTGATTGCAACCTCCATACCGTAGTTCATGCCAGCGATTGTGCAACAGAGTTCGTATGTGTGGTGAACGGGGAGCACGGAAAGGAGCACATCGTTTGGGAAGAAGTAAACCGACTCACAAGCCGCATTAACCGCCGCGCAAACATTTTTCTCGGAGAGCATTACACATTTGCTTGTGCCCGTTGTGCCCGAGGTAAAGAGCATAACGGTCATTCTGTTTATATCGCTGTCATAGTCAAATGCGTCGGGTTTGTCAATTCCCATTTGAGTAACTTCATCCATTGAGGGACCGTAGCCTTCGCACTCACCAATCGGAATAAAGAGAATTTCTTCATGGGATGCCGCCATTTCGCGGAATTTTTCTGCAAAAGAAGCGGAGAAAATAATTACATTTGAAGAACTGCGAACAAGAAAGTTTTCAATTTCTGTGATAGCAAGTTCTTTGTCAAGCGGAACAGCAACGCCGCCTGAGCAAACGGTTGCATGATATGCAATGTGCCAAAAGGGCGAGGTTTCGCCGATGATGGCAATGCGCGCGCCGTTTTTGCCGAGCTCTTTAAGTCCCGCCGCAAAAGCGCGAATGTTTTTTGCATACTCGGCGTATGTCATTTTAAGTACATCGCCCGCCTTGTTAAAGTAGTCAAAGGCTACCTTGTCGCCATGTTTTTCGTATACTGCAATCTGGTCTTTAAGAGTTTCAATTCGTGTAAATCTACGCTTTGTTTTTCTCATAACCTTATTCCTTTTTTGATAGTCATTAAAATTTATTATACCATTATTTTGTTGACTTGTCAACAAAAGCCATTTTAAATTACCTCTTGCATTTTGAGGAAGAGGATGGTATAATAAGATTAGGAAGTATTCTCAATACTATTTAGGAGGTCAAATATGAACACAAAACAGAAAGCACTTGTACTTGAAGTTGTAACCGCTACATGCTCGCACATGACAGCGGAGGAGATATACATTGCGGCAAAGGCAAAGATGCCGCAGATTGCAATGGGTACGGTTTACCGCAACCTTGCACAGCTTGTGAGTGAGGGTATTGTGCGCAAACTTGAGATACCAAACGCTCCCGACCGCTATGACGGATGCACCGAGTGTCACGAGCATCTTTGTTGCGAAAAATGCGGCAAGGTTTCGGATATATGGTGCGGCGACCTTAAAGGCGCGATTGAAAGCGCAACGGGCAAGCCGATTACATCATACACATTAACACTTCGCGGTGTTTGCGAGGACTGTGTGGCAAAGGCATGACAAAACGAAAAAGCGAACTTTCGCTTCTTAATATTTTCATGTGTCTTTCGGTTGTATTTGTCCATGTGCTCTCATGGACAATAACCGAAATGGACAAAAGTACGGTGCAGTATATTTTTATGCTTGTGCCGTGGCGACTTTTGCAGTTTGTGGTGCAGGGATTTATTTTTATCTCTGCGCTTAAACTTTTTTCGTCGAGCCGACAGACGGACTATGAGGAATTCTTGTTTGGCAGATATAAAAAGATAATTTTGCCGTATGTGCTTTGGGTGATTATTTATTATATTTACTTTATTTTCACCTACGGGTACACATTTTCTTTTGCCAAACTTGGCGAATATCTTGTTTTTGGTACAATTTGCTCGCATTTTTATTTTATTGTGATAATAATGCAGTTTTATCTCAATATGCCGCTGTTTAAATTTGCTTTTAACAAGTGGAATGCACTTTTGCTTTCGGCGGTGTCGCTTTTGGCAACGGTATTTTTTAAACAATATGTATTTTTTCAATACGATGACCGCGTTTTGCCCGCGTATCTTTGCTATTTTGTAATAGGTGCGGCTGTGGGCAAAAATTACGGTAAAGTAAAAGCGGTGCTTAAAAAGTATTTTGCGCTTTTTGCGGCGGCATTTTTGGCGCTTGGCTTTGCCGATGCTTTTTTGACATACCGCGCGCAAGTTCATGGCATAGCGTTTCGCTTTATCGAAACAGTACATGTTTTCTACTGCCTTAGCGCGATATTTTTCTTTCTTGCGCTGTTTAATTTCTTCAGCGAGAAAAAAAAGTCGGAGGCC
>JAZQWE010000226.1:0-1374 GCA_045632225.1 Eubacteriales bacterium
CTCAATCTTTTCCTGCGCGAACTCCTTGAGTTCGGGAGCGTTAAATCTGTTTACCCATACACAAGATGCATCGGTTTCGTCAGTAGTGGTAACAAGCGCCGCAAGTGCATCTGCAGCAGCGCTTTCGCTGTTAAAGCAGTTTGTAAGGGTAATTTTGGTAGCAGTATTAACTGTTAACTCACCGGAAAGATTAGTTTTCTTTACAATAACATACTTGCCAACGGAGTTGTAGAGATTGCTTACGGCCATGGAGCATTCCAATGCACCAAATCCGCCAAGCATACCGTAAGAAGTAACCTCGGTGTTCCAACAGTCGTGAACATTGATAGGAGCAACACCGTCAGTAAGCACGGGGAAACGGATAAGTGCCACAATCGAACCCATGTAAGTTGTACTGGATGCCGAAATAGCACCTGTATTATAAAGCTCGGCAAGTTCCACATCTACAAGGCAAGCATAAGATGAGCCGTGGTTGTACTCAAGCACAGCACCGATAATACCGCCGATATAGCCGCCGGCAGTTGCCTTGACAGCACCGTGGTTTGCACTCTTGGTAACCTTGAAGTAGGAAAGGCTCGCTTCACCGTTACGAACCATGTAGTAACCAATGATACCGCCGGCAACATTTCCGGCGCTAACTGTCACATTACCGTAGTTTTCACACTTTGTGATAATAAGGTCATTGCTGTGAGAATTGATACCGTCAAGGTAGGTAATTGTGGTGTAGTTTCTGCCCGCAACACCGATGATACCGCCCGCATACGAGCCGGCATTGATGGAAGCATAGTTTACACAGTCGGTAACGGTTGCATCAACTTCGTTTGTATCGAAGTAAATCATACCGATAACAGAGCCTGCATGCTTGCCGGTGGTAGAAACAGTAGCGTAGTTTGTGATATTTTCAACAGTTACGGGAGCAAGCGCCAAACCGATGAGCGCCGCAACCTGGTCATTTGTTGCATTAACTTCACCGTTAAGAGTGAGATTTTTGATGGTTGCGCCGCGTGTAACACCGAACAAACCAACAGTTTTATCACCGCTGATATTGATGCCGGAGATTGTGTTGCTCTGACCGTCAAATGTACCGGTGAAAGGCATGTCGAGTGTACCGATTGAGGACTGTCTGTAACCTGTAAGGTCAATGGAAGCGGTAAGAACGAAATCCTCGTCCCAAAGGGAGTGGTTGCCCATAAGTGCGATAAACTCTTCTGCAGAGTCAATGGAAGTATCGGGAACAAAGGACTTGAGCATGGGGGCGCCATTATGCATTACCCATTCATCACCTGCAACAAGCACAGAGAAATCGGTGGATGCGCTATTGTAGCAAGCGGTGAGAGTGGGGGTGTGAGTTGCGCTTTCGGCTACAATGCCTTC
>JAZQWE010000227.1:0-8005 GCA_045632225.1 Eubacteriales bacterium
TCTTTGACGAGTCAACCGCAATGCTTGACCCGGTCGGCCGCGCTGAGGTAATGAAAACCATCCGCCGACTTAACGAGGACTTTAACATCACCGTGCTTCACATTACCCACTACATGGATGAGGCGGTAATGGCTGACAGAATCATCGTTGTAAACGACGGTGTGATTTACCGCGACGGCACTCCAAAAGATGTTTTCTGCGATGTGGCGGCGCTTCGCCGTGTGGGACTTGATGTTCCGCAGGGACGCGAACTTTTGTACGAACTTTCACAGATGGGAATAAAGTTTGACGATTGTCCCATTGACGCAGAAAACTGTGCAAAACTTATTCTTGAAAAGTATAAGGGTTAAAAATGACAATACTTGAACTTTCGGATGTGTGTTACACATATGACAAGGGCACGCCAATGGCACACGAGGCCCTTGCAAACATCAATTTAAAAATTGAAAAGGGTACAATGACGGGCATTATCGGCCATACGGGTTCGGGCAAGTCAACCATGCTTCGCATGTTTAACGGACTTCTCCGCCCCGACAGCGGAAAAATTTTGCTTGACGGGCGCGACATTTGGGAAAATCCCAAAGAAATTACCAAGGTGCGCTTTCGCATTGGGCTTGTAATGCAATACCCTGAGTACCAACTTTTTGACGAAACCGTGCGCGCGGACATTGCCTACGGTCCAAAAAACATGGGACTTGACGAGGCCGAAGTCGAAAAGCGCGTTTTGGAGGCGGCATCTTTTGCAGGTGTCACCCCCGACATGCTTGACAAATCCCCCTTTGAACTCTCGGGCGGTCAAAAACGCCGTGTTGCCATTGCGGGCATTATGGCAATGCGCCCCGAGGTACTTGTACTTGACGAACCCGCCGCGGGTCTTGACCCCAAGGGTCGCGAGGACATTTTCAAAGGGCTCGAACTCTACTCTCAAAAAAGCGGCGCCTCTGTAATCATTGTCAGCCACAGCATGGAAGATATGGCACGCTATTGCCGCCACCTTGTTGTTATGAAAGACGGCAAAATCCACATGCAAGGCACGCAAAAAGAAGTTTTCGGCAATGCAGACAACTTAACGGAAGTGGGACTTGGCGTACCCGAGGTAACAAAACTAATCTCGCTCCTCCGCGAGGGCGGCATGCCGATTAGCGCCGAGATATACACCGTTGACGATGCAAAACTTGCAATCGCAAAGTTACTCGGAGGTGGCGCAAAATGATTAAAGATATAACTTTAGGTCAGTATTTTGCGGGCAAATCCATTCTCCACCGTGCCGACCCACGCGCAAAACTCATTTTTGCATTTGTGTACATCATCGCGCTCTTTTTTGCAAAAACTGCGGCGGCGTTTGCATTTGCGCTTTTGTTTACCGCGCTGATGGTTGCTATAAGCGGTGTACCCGCCAAGGTTGTGCTTCGCGCAATAAAGCCGCTTTTGTTCATCATCGTTTTTACCGCGGTGCTGAATATTTTCTGGACGCAAGGGCAGACTTTGCTCTTTGAGTGGAAATTTATCAAAATATATTTTGAGGGCGTGGTTTTTGCACTCTTTATGGCGGTGCGAATCATCCTTTTGGTTGTGGGTATGAGCGTTTCGCTGACATATACCACAACTCCTATTGCACTCACCGACGGTATTGAGTCGCTCTTGAACCCGCTGAAAAAAATCAAAGTTCCCGTTCACGACTTTGCAATGATGATGACCATTGCAATGCGCTTTATACCGACACTTATCGAAGAAACCGACAAAATTATGGATGCGCAAAAGGCGCGCGGTGCCGATTTTGAAAACGGCGGCCTTGTAAAAAAGGCAAAGGCTCTTATCCCGATTTTAATTCCGCTTTTCGTTTCGGCTTTCAAGCGTGCAGATGACCTCGCAATCGCAATGGAATGCCGCTCTTATCGCGGCGGCGAAGGCAGAACCAAGTTAAAACAGCTCCGCTACAGCGCACTTGATGCTGTTTTGCTTTTGCTCCTTGCGCTGTTTATTGCGGGCATAGTTCTTTGCAACATCTTTTTGCCTTATATTTCAATATGAAGATTTTACTGAGAATAAAATATGTCGGCACCGCCTTTTGCGGCTGGCAATACCAACCTAATGCACGAACGGTGCAAGACACAATTACAAAAGCGGCAGAAAAACTTTTTGGCGTGCGCTGTGACATTACGGGATGCAGCCGTACTGACAGCGGTGTGCATGCAAATGATTTTGCCGCAACCGTTACACTTTCCGAAAACGCAAATAAAATTCCGCTTTGCAAAATCCCCACAGCATTTGCGCCTTTTTTGCCAAATGATGTGGCTGTTACATCGGCGGTGGAGGTAAACGACAGTTTTCACGCCCGCTATGATGTAAAATACAAAGAGTACATCTACAAAATTCATGTCGGCACCGTCAGCGACCCATTTCTCTTTGGCAGAGTGTGGCACTATGACAGACGGCTCAAAGAAAATGCTGTTTCACTTATGAATGAGTGCGCCGCGGCAATTGTCGGCAAGCACGATTTTGCATCGTTTATGGCGGCGGGGTCTAAAATTGAGGACACCGTGCGTGATGTAAAATACTGCACCGTCACACTCGAGGGCGACATCATTACCGTAAAAATTGCGGCGGACGGATTTCTTTACAACATGGTTCGCATTATCACGGGCACGCTTTTGCTTGCAGGTGCGGGCAAACTTGACCGTGTGGGTATGGAAAAAATCATCGCCGCCAAAGACCGCTCGCTTGCAGGTCTTACAGCACCGCCGGACGGTCTATATTTAAATAAGGTAGAATATTGACAAAAAACAATAAAAATGAAAGGAGTTATGATATGCAAAAAAAGCCTCTTTTGAAAAACGGCGAAGAGGGTGAAGTTGTCAATGAGTATTATTTGAAAATCTCAAAAAAACTTCGTGCCACAAAATATCTGTTGCTCCTTTTTATGGTCGCGTCCCTTATTTTCACCCTTTGGGCATACCGTACGCGCCTTACCTACAGCAATTTCAGGTACCTTTTGCGCGACATTGACGAAGCAGGGCACACAACCATTGGCAGCGACTCTGTCTACTTTGGCGCAAACGATACAAACACATTTTTGTACTTCAGAGGCGACCTCGCTGTTGGCTCGTCGGAGGGAGTATCGTTTCACCGCGCGCTCGGAAGCCGCTCTTTTGAGGATAATGTGGTGTTCAAATCGCCCGTACTGTGCGGATCTGACAAATACATGATTGCTTATGATGCAGGAGGGAAAACATTTTATGTTTACAACTCTATCAGCCGCGTTTACAGCGAAACATTAACCCATGCAATCATTGACTGTGCGGCGGCGGCAAACGGCGACTTTGCCGTGCTTACAAAAAGTGATGTGGGCGACTTTTTAATAAAAATTTATGACAAAAACTTCAACCTTACGGGAGAAGTAACACGCCAAGGTTTTGTTTACTCGCTTGACTTTATTGAAAACGGCAAACTTTCTTTTGCAGAGTGCTATGTAAACAATGCCGCAATTTATACCGATGTAATATTTTACACGCTCGGCTCAGAAAGTCCCGAAAAGTTTATCACATCCGAAGGGCTTTTGCTTGACAGCGTAAAGACTAAAAACGGCATTATGACACTTTTTGACGGCGGCATTGACATCTATTCCGAAAGTGGCGAAAAAGCGTTTACAACTTCTTTCGGCACCGCCGATATTATCTACGGTGACAAAAATGACAACGGCATGTGCGTTTTGCTTGATACCAACAAAATCGGCGAGGGTGTGCGCGCCGTTGCCGCTTTCAGCGACGGCACATCGTTTAGCGCAAAAACGGATGCAGGCGCAAAGGGCATTGCCATTTGCAAAGATAAGGTGTGCGTACTCTATGACGGCTACTTGCTTGTGTGCGGCGCTGACAATGTTGAAAAAATTGAAATTCCCGATAAGGCGACCGCCGTTTTAACGCGCGATAACACATCGGTTATCGTTTGCTTTAGCGACTATGCAAAAGTTTATGAGGTTTAGAAATGTTTATAGCAATTGATTTGATAATCGCGGCTGTAACCGTCGCTGTGATTTACAAAGCGGTAAAACGCGGATTTGTTTCCTCGCTTTTCGGGCTTTTGTCTGTGATAATTTCCCTTATTACGGCGTTTATCTTCCACAAAGAACTCGGCATTTATTTAAATGATACCTATATTCATGCCGCAATCGAACCCAAACTTGTCGGATTTATAAAAGGCACTGTTGAAAAAGAGGGGGATGCCATTCTTTCCGAGACGCTCCCCGAGGGACTCCTCACTTTAATGAGAACTTTCGGCATTGAAAGTGAAAACTTTTTTGAAACTCTCGGCAATGCTCCCGAAATGCTTGCAAAAGCGCTTGCCAAAGAACTTTCATTGGCTCTTTCCGAGGCAATTGCCTTTGGAGTTTTGTTCCTTGCGGTATTCCTTGCCCTCTCCCTTTTGTGTCTGCTTTTAAATCTGCTTGCAAAAATCCCCGTGCTTAAAAGTTTCAACACTTTACTCGGCCTTTTGCTCGGAATTGGCGAAGCACTTGTGCTTGGCATAATCATCGCAAAACTCGCTGTTGCACTTTGCGGAGTTTACGGCACAATTACAAATGACACCGCTCTTTCGGGCGTGGTTGACCAAACCTATATAGCAAAATTTTTACTTGATATTTGCCCTTGGTAAAAATCTCGGAGGTGTGTGATGCAAAACAAAAACATACCAAACATTCTTTCACTAATCAGGCTGTGCATGGTACCGTTATTCGTTTACATTTTCTTTTTAGACTACCCAAAGCACATCGAAAACGCCATATTCATATTCTTTTTGGCAGGTGCAACGGATGTGCTTGACGGTTTTCTTGCAAGAAAAAACAATTGGATAAGTGATACGGGCAAGATTCTCGACCCACTTGCGGACAAGACAATGCAATGCGCGGCGCTTATCTCGCTTAATTTAAAGGATATAATTCCGCTTTGGTTGGTAATTGCATATATCACAAAAGAACTTTTGATTTTGGCGGGCGCTGTGTTTGTCTTCCGAAAGAAAAGCGTTGTGGTAAAAAGCAGTTTTTGGGGCAAGTTTGCGGTGTGTGTGTTCTATCTTTCGATAGCGACACTCGTTGCCCTTCAGCACACCGACGAAGCAACAAGAAATGCATGGACAATGGCAATATGTGCGGCAATGCTCTGCTTTGCTGTAGTTGCGCTTGTTCAGTATTTCAGAGAATACATCAAATCTAAAATGACAAAGTAACCTCGAGGAGAAAAACAATGGAAATGTGTGCAAGATGCCGCAAGCGTGTTGCTGTGGTATTTATAACAAGGCTTGAAAACGGCGAAACCAAAAACGAGGGAATCTGCCTTAAAT
Organism: Eubacteriales bacterium; assembly: GCA_045632225.1. Taxonomy (GTDB): domain Bacteria; phylum Bacillota; class Clostridia; order Oscillospirales; family CAG-272; genus UMGS902. The sequence continues at coordinate 5,338 of JAZQWE010000227.1, forward strand.
GCGCAAAAGAACTCGGTATCAAGCCGATAGATGATATTTTAAAGAAAATGGGCATCTCAAGCGAGGAGTTTGACCGAATGAGTGAGGATGCAGAGGAGTTTATGCAAGGACTTGTGCCAAACGAGGACTCCGACGAAGTTTCTGCCGATGACGGCGGCGCACCCGCTGTTGATTTTGGCAAGATCCTGCGCGAAAGCGGCCTTGGTGGGAGCGGCCCGACCGATGACAAAAACGGCAAAGGCGGCAAAAAGGAGCAAAAGAAAAAATTCCTTGACACCTATTGCCAAAACATCACTCAAAAAGCGCGCGACGGCAAGCTCGACCGCATAATTGGCAGAGAACGCGAAATGGCGCGCGTTGTACAAATTCTGTGCCGCCGTCAAAAGAACAACCCCTGCCTTATCGGCGAACCCGGCGTTGGTAAAACCGCCATTGCAGAAGCGCTTGCACAAAAAATTGCATTGGGCGATGTTCCCTACAAACTCAAAAATTGCGAAATTTATCTTGTTGACCTCACCGCTCTCGTTGCAGGAACACAGTTCCGCGGACAGTTTGAGTCGCGTATACTCGGCCTTATCAAAGAGGTTAAAGAAGCGGGCAACATCATACTTGTTATCGACGAGGTGCACAACATTGTCGGCGCGGGCGATGCTGAGGGGAGTATGAACGCCGCAAACATTTTAAAACCCGCACTTTCGCGTGGCGAAATCCGCGTTATCGGCGCAACCACGCTTAAAGAATATCGCAAACATATTGAAAAGGATACCGCTCTTGAGCGCCGCTTCCAACCCGTTATCGTAAACGAGCCTTCGGTTGCGGACAGCATTAAAATGCTTGAGGGAATCAAGCATTATTACGAGCAATATCACAATATCCGCATCCCCGAAAGCATCCTTTCCCTTGCGGTAACCCTTTCCGAAAGATACATCACCGACCGCTATCTCCCCGACAAGGCAATCGACCTTCTTGACGAGGCGGCATCCTACCGCGCTCTTTCGTCAAGCGAACTCAACGAGCGTTTGGTGCTTGATGACGAACTCAAAAAAGTTGCAAAAGAAAGAGCTATGGCAGAAAGCGCGCCCGAGCAAGAAATGGACGATATGCAAGAAAAATATCGCTTGCTTGCCGATATTCGCGTAAGAGAAGCGCGTGTTAACGAGCGCATTGCCGAGATAACCCCCGCATGTGAGGCGGTTGAACTCACAGCTGAAGACCTTGCAAGGGTTATCGAAATCTGGACGGGCGTACCCGCTACAGAAATCACCGAAAACGAATTTTTCCGCATTGACCGCCTTGCTGACAGAATGAAAGAAAAAATCATCGGTCAGGATGCGGCGGTTGACGCTGTCAGCCGCGCAATCAAGCGTGGCCGCGCAGGCGTTTGCTACAAGCGCAAGCCCGTTTCGTTCATCTTTGCAGGTCCTACGGGCGTTGGCAAGACCGAACTTGTAAAAACCCTTGCCGCCGACCTCTTCTCTTCTCCCGAAACGCTCATTCGCCTTGACATGTCCGAGTTCATGGAAAAGCACAGCGTTTCCAAAATCATCGGCTCGCCCCCCGGCTATGTCGGCTATGACGATGCGGGACAGCTCACCGAAAAAATTCGCCGCCGCCCCTACAGCGTGGTACTTTTCGATGAAATTGAAAAGGCGCACCCCGATGTGCTCAACATTTTGCTCCAAGTGCTTGACGACGGCAGAATTACCGATGCGCACGGCAAAGAAGTTAACTTTGAAAACACAATTATAGTTATGACCACAAATGCGGGTAGCGATGTTTCCTCCTCTGTTTCGGGATTCATCACAAAAGCGGGGCCCGAGGGTGGCGAAAAGACACAAAAAGCGCTTCTTTCATTCCTTCGCCCCGAGTTCATCAACCGCGTTGACGAGGTTATCACATTCCGCTCGCTTGACAAGGACGATTTCGGCAAGATTGCAAAAATCATGCTTTCACAGCTTGCAAGCGCACTTAACGAAAGAGGTATTGCTTTGACATTTACCGATGCAGCGGCGGCATTCATTGCCGAAAAATCCTACTCGGCTAAATTCGGCGCGCGCAACATGCGCAGATTTATTCAAACAAATGTTGAAGATGCCCTTGCGGAAAAGATAATTTCGAACTATAATATCCGTATAAGCTCGGCAAGAATTGACGCCGACAGCGAAAAACTTTTGATTGATATAATATAAAGGAGATATAAAAATGGCAGAAAATTGTACACATGATTGCTCCACATGTGGCGCGGACTGTCCCTCAAAGAAAAAGCCCGAATCACTTGTTGAGCCACAAAATGCGCTGAGCAATGTAAAAAAAGTAATCGGCGTTGTTAGCGGCAAAGGCGGCGTTGGCAAATCCCTTGTCACCTCCCTCCTTGCTGTTGAAATGAGCCGTCGCGGATACAAAACCGCAATCCTCGACGCAGACATCACAGGCCCCTCCATCCCCCAGACATTTGGCCTTCATCAAAAGGCAGAGGGCTCGCAGGACGGAATTTACCCAGTAAACACCAAAACGGGTATCGAAGTTATGAGTGTAAACCTCCTTCTTGAAGAGGAAACTCAGCCCGTTGTATGGCGCGGCCCCGTTATCGCAGGTACTGTAAAACAATTCTGGACCGATGTTGTTTGGAACGAAGTAGACTACATGTTTGTTGACATGCCTCCCGGCA
>JAZQWE010000228.1:0-2238 GCA_045632225.1 Eubacteriales bacterium
CGGTTAAGGAAATCATTTGTGACTGTGCGGTTTATACCACAAAGGCCGTTACAATTACCGAAATCATGGGGCGCGATGCAGGTTGGCTCACAGCCGCATCGGCACTCACCCGTCTTTCCGGCGGTGTTGGCCCTGACTATATCTACCTCCCCGAAAGAGATTTCGACATGACCAGCTTTTTCTCGGATGTCCGCACCGCTCTCAAGGCGCATCCCAATGTAGTTATCGCGGTTTCCGAGGGTGTTCGATTTGCCGACGGCAAATATGTCAGCGAAAACGGCAAGGTTGACGCTTTTGGCCACAAGCAACTTTCCGGTACGGGCAATGTGCTTGCAGAAGCGCTTCGCGAAGAAGTTGGTTGCAAGACCCGCGCGGTTGAGTTTAACACATCTCAAAGATGTGCGGCACATATCGCATCCAAAACTGATATTAAAGAATCTATTGCAATCGGCAAAAAGGCTGTTGAATTTGCCCTCAAGGGCGTCAGCGGCCATGTTATGATTTTTGTGCGCTCCAAAGTTGGCTACAAAATCACAATTGACAGCGTTCCCGCAAATACCGTTGCAAACCTTGTTAAAAAAGTGCCTGACGAGTTCATTGTTCCCTCCGGAAACAATGTTACTGACAAGTGCCTTGAATATCTTCGTCCCCTTATCGAGGGCGAGGTTAAGTACCGCCACGAGGCAGGCCTCCCCGTTCATTTTAAGATTTAACTTAAAAAGCTCCCCAGCGGAGCTTTTTTCTTGCAAAATGTGTATTGCAAATTTAAAAATTATATGTTACATTATTAGTATGTTGGATTTTTCACAAGGAGCACAAAAATGAAAGCTGTAAGAAACTTTATTTCAGCCTTACTCGGCGGCGCGGTGCTTGCGCTTGGAACTGCTGCATCTCTTATAGTAAAAGACGAATTATCCATCGCCTCGGCTTTGGTGTTTTCCATGGGTTTTCTCGCTATAGCGGTGTTTGAATTCGGACTTTTTACAGACAATTCAAGTCTTCTTTTATCAAAAAAGAATGGGGCAAGTCAAATGGCCACTATTATTATAGCGTGGCTCGGCAATATCATCGCCGCGTTTATCATTGGCATTTTAATGAAGCCTCAGTTAGCGGACGCTGCAAAAGTAATTGTAACAGCAAAGTCAAACAGCGAATTTCTCCCCCTTTGCATTGATGCACTTCTCTGCGGCGCACTCGTTTACATCGCAATGCACGGTTACCGCAAGTCCGGTAGCGGATTTACAAGTTGCGCAATTTTGGTTGCGGCAACATTTGCACTTTCCGTTTGCGATTTAAATTTCGCCCCTGCAAACGCTCTGTACATCGGTGCCGCTTACAACACTTTTAGCAGTTATGCTAAAAACATCGGTAGCGTACTTACACACACTCTCTTTGCCGCATTTTGCAATGTTGTCGGAGCACTCTTCTTCTCTGTGCTGAATAAAATCAAAAATAATGAACTTAGTGTAAAAAGACATCACCGTCACAAGCATCACCGCCGTCATCACTCACATAGCCACTCGGGTGAAGAAAGTGCAGAAAAGCAAAACTGATTTAAGATAAAAAAATTCGACCCCAAGGGGTCGAATTTTTTATTTGCTTTTACCGAGGTAAGCCTCTTTAACTTCATCATTTGCAAGGAGTTCTGCACCGGTGCCGCGCATGGTGATTTCACCCGTCTGCATTACAAATGCATTGTGTGCCGCTTTAAGCGCCATGTTTGCATTCTGCTCAATAAGAAGCACGGTTATGCCCTCTTTGTTAATGGTGTGGATAATATCGAAAATGCCCTGAACAACAAGCGGTGCAAGACCGAGGGAGGGTTCATCCATCATGATAAGCTTTGGGCGAGCCATAAGCGCTCTGCCTACGGCAAGCATCTGCTGTTCACCACCCGAAAGAGTACCCGCAAGCTGCCAAGAACGCTCTTTAAGGCGGGGGAAAAGCGAATACACATACTCAATATCATCATCAAGTTTGTCATTGCGAAGATAAGCACCGATTTTGAGATTTTCAAGTACGGTGAGGTTGGGGAAAACTCTGCGTCCCTCAGGAACAAGAGTGATTCCCTTTTTAACAATTTGGTCGGGAGAAAGTCCGAGAATGTTTTCACCCTCGAAAAGCACCTCGCCCGCCTTCGCCTTTACAATACCCGCAATGGAGCGAAGAGTAGAACTCTTGCCCGCGCCGTTTGAGCCTATAAGAGTTACAATCTTGCCCTCTTCAACATCAAAAGAA
>JAZQWE010000229.1:0-10032 GCA_045632225.1 Eubacteriales bacterium
AATATGCACGAAAATGTGTCAAGTAGCGATGCCGCCTTGCGGGGCGAAATACCGTATTCCTTTGCCATTTCTGCCGCAATGGGGTTTGCCATAACAATTGCAACGGTGTTGTTGGCGGTTGCAATATCCATTGCGCCAACCAAAAGACCCATGCCAAACTGACCGCCGCGGCGACCCTTGAAAATCTTTTTTACCGCGTAGAGAATGCTGTCAAAGCCGCCAAAATCACGGATGAGCGCGCAAATTGCCGCAACCAAAACCGCAACCATCACGGTTTCAAACATGCCTGCGGCACCGCTACCCATCGCACTTGTGAGAGTTGAAAAACTTGTTTCGCCAAGCAAAAGCGTGATAACGGAACCCGAAAAAATGCCCGCAAGCAAAATCACAAACACATTTATGCCGCACACACCGCCGATTAACACAAGGATGTACGGAATAACTCTTACAAGATTGTATTCCTTTATCGCAATTTCAGAAATCTCTGCGCCCGAGGACAAAACGAGTATAAAAACAAGCGTTGCGATTGCCGCAGGGAGCGCGATAAAGAAATTTTCTTTAAATTTGTCCTTCATTTTGCATCCCTGACCGTTGCACGCGGCAATGGTTGTGTCGGAGATGAACGAAAGATTGTCGCCAAACATGGAGCCGCCGATAACCGAGCCAATGCAAAGCGGCGCACTAAATCCCGTTGCGCCCGAAACTGCCACCGCAATGGGGCAAATCAAGGTGATTGTGCCAACGGAGGTGCCCATTGCAACCGATACAAGGCAACTTACCACAAACAAAACCGCCACCGCATAGCGTGCAGGAACAAGGGAAAGCATGAAATATGCCACGCTTTCGGCACTGCTGCGACCTACAACGCCGACAAAAATGCCCGCCGCAAGGAAAATCAACACCATTGTTACAATATTTTTGTCACCGATGCCGAGGCCCATAATCTCAAGTTTTTTATCAAACGAAACATCTCTGTTTTGCATGCATGCAACAAGCAACGCGCACAGAAATGCCACTACAATCGGCACATTATAAAATCCCATCGGAATTTTCATCACATATTCAAATACAAGTCCCATGCCAAGGTACAAAACAAGAAAAACGCCAATCGGCAAAAGCGCCCAAGGATTACCTTTTTTCATAAAATTTCTTCCTTTATATAAAGATATGCTAAATTATATCACATATTTTTCATTTTTGCAATCGGTAACAAAACACGGCATTTTTGCATATACTTTTACCAAAAGGGTTTAGGAGGAGTATATGAACAACCATAAATGCACGGCGAAATTACTCGGGCTTACAATTTTAGCGTTTGGACTTGGCGTTTTGCTGTCCTTTTTTCTGCCCGACGGCTTTTTGGTGATTGTAGAATCCGTTGTGATTATCGGTATCGGATGCCTGTACTTTTCCTTAAAATAGCCTTTGCGAGGTATATTTATGAGAATTATCACTTTTAAAAGCCCGCGTATCTTTCGCGGCATTTTAAAAAAACTGTTTGGGTGAGGGTAAACTATCTTTACTTATAAAAAAATCCTTGACATATCGGGGGTTTTGAGCGATAATATAAGGTAAGAAATTATATCCGAAAGGACTTTCATAAAATGCTTGATATTAGATTTATCTGCGAAAATCCCGATCTTGTAAAAGAAAACATCAAAAAGAAGTTTAAAGATGCAAAGCTCCCCCTCGTTGACGAGGCAATTGAACTTTACAATCGCAAATGCGCTGCCAACACCCGCGCTAATGACCTTCGCGCAAACCGCAATAAGGTTTCCAAGGAAATCGGTATGCTCATGGGCAAGGGCATGAAGGAAGAAGCTGAAGAAAAGAAACAGCTCGTTACCAAGCAGGCTGAAGAACTTGCCGCTCTTGAAAAAGAAGAGATTGAAGTTGAAGCACGCCTTAAAGAAGTAATGATGAAAATCCCCAACATCATCGACTCAAGCGTTCCCGTCGGTAAGGATGACAGCGAAAATGTTGAGGTTGAATGCTTTGGCGAAAAGACTGTGGTTGATTTTGAAATTCCCTACCACACCGACATTATGGCGCACTTTAACGGCATTGACAAAGAAGCCGCTGGCCGCGTTGCAGGCGAAGGTTTCTACTACCTCATGGGTGACATCGCCCGTCTTCACAGCGCCGTTACCGCTTATGCGCGTGACTTTATGATTGATAAGGGCTTTACCTATTGCATCCCGCCCTTTATGATTCGCTCCAATGTTGTTACCGGCGTTATGTCCTTTGAAGAAATGGACGCAATGATGTACAAAATCGAGGGCGAAGACCTCTACCTCATCGGTACATCCGAGCACTCCATGATTGGTAAGTACATCGACACCATCACCGATGAAAAGACACTTCCCCACACCCTCACAAGCTACTCCCCCTGCTTCCGTAAGGAAAAGGGCGCGCACGGCATTGAGGAGAGAGGTATCTACCGTATCCACCAGTTTGAAAAGCAGGAAATGATTGTTATCTGCAAGCCTGAAGAATCCATGGATTGGTTCCACAAGATGTGGAGCTACTCCGTTGAACTCTTCCGCTCGATGGATATTCCCGTTCGTACACTTGAATGTTGCTCCGGCGACCTTGCCGACCTCAAGGTTAAGTCCTATGATGTTGAAGCATGGTCCCCCAAGCAGGGCAAGTATTTTGAAGTTTGCTCTTGTTCCAACCTTGGTGACGCTCAGGCACGCCGCCTTGGCATCCGCGTTAAGGGTGCAGACGGCAAGAAGTACCTTGCGCACACCCTCAACAACACCGTTGTTGCTCCCCCCAGAATGCTTATCGCATTCCTTGAAAACAACCTTGAAATGCGCGACGGCAAGTTTGTTATCCGCATTCCCGAGGCTCTCCGTCCTTACATGGGTGGCAAGAGCGAAATCGTTGAAAAGTAAAATTAAAAGGAAGCCGAATGGCTTCCTTTTTTTAATAAAATATATGTAAAAAAGACGGGTTTCCCGTCTTTTTTACTCCTTAAAGGGGCGGGAGCGGTTGAGCGAGATGCGAATGAACGCCCCTCAACACTTCAAAATGCAAGCATTTTGAAGTGATTATTCATTGGGATTGATAAATTCCCAATAATCTTTTATGTAATCAATGCCGGAGATGAGGGTGATGAGCGCCATTGCAATCATAAAAATGTAACTTGCAATTGCCACGGTGTATCCCTCTACAAGCGCCATTGCCACGGGCTCGAGCATGCAGACAAGCACAGCGGCAATCTGAATAACTGTTTTAATCTTGCCAATCATTTTTGCGGCGATAACCTTGCCGCTTGAACCCGATACAACAAGGCGCATGGATGTAACCGCAAGTTCACGGAAAATTACGATAAATGCGCACCAGATAAACACGGGGCGAATGTTTTCAAAACGGTAGAGAATGCCCAGAAGCGCACCAAATACCAAAAGTTTGTCGGCAAGGGGGTCCATAAACTTGCCAAAATTGGTGATGAGGTTGTCACGACGGGCAATTTTGCCGTCAAGCATGTCGGTGTATGATGCAATGCCGAAAATTGCCGCCGCACCAAGACATGCAACAAAAATATTTTCGGGAATAATGAGCACCGCCAAAAATACGGGCACAAGTACACAACGGATAAGCGTGAGCTTGTTGGGAAGATTGAGTTTCATTTTTTTCTCCTTTTATGTGGGGATGCTTTTGAAAAAGCACCCCTCGCAATTATTAATTTTCCGCGTGAAAAACAAGCGAGGCAAGGCGCACCGCAAAAAGCAAGGCGAAGGCAATCTCAAGCGATTGTCGAGCCGCTTTTGAGGAGCAACGCCGCATCGCGCCGTTTATCGCGTGGAAACCATTTCTCCAAAGAGGTCGTAGTCGAGCGCCTCGGTAACTTCTACTTCTACAAAGCGACCGGCGCGGATTTTCTTTGGCGCGGTGAAGTAAACTTTGCCGTCAACATCGGGCGCATCGGCACGGCTGCGGCCAAAGTGAACACCCGAAACCGTGTCAAATCCCTCGCAAAGCACCTCAATTTTCTTGCCGACCATTGCGGCGAGCTTCTTTTCGGACACGGCAAGCTGAACGCGCATGAGAGTATCGTAGCGGTCCTGCTTTGTCTGGTCGTCAATCTTGTCATCAAACTCTGCCGCGGCGGTTCCCTCCTCCTCGGAGTAGGTAAACGCGCCAAAGCGGTCAAACTCGGTTTGTTTGATAAACTCGCAAAGCTCTGTGAAATCCTCGTCAGTTTCACCGGGGAAGCCGACAATCGCGGTTGTACGGAGGGTGATGTCGGGAATTTCGCGGCGAAGTCTTGCAACGGCGTCGCGGATGGTTGCACCGTCGCCATGGCGGTTCATTGCAGAGAGCATTTTATCGCTGATATGCTGAACGGGGATGTCAGCATACTTTATCACGCGAGGATTGTCGCGCATTTCGGCGATGAGCTCGTCCGTAATCTTATCGGGATAGAGGTAGAGCATTCTAATCCACGGAATGCCTGTTTCCTCGGTGATTTTTCTCACCAAAGCCGCAAGTTTGTACTCGCCGTAAAGGTCAAGGCCATAACGGGAAGTGTCCTGCGCGATGAGGTTGAGTTCCTTTACACCGATTTTTTCAAGTTCCTTTGCCTCGTTTACGATGTCCTCCATCGTGCGCGAGCGCATTTTGCCGCGGATGAGGGGGATTGCACAGTATGTGCATTTATTGTCACAACCCTCCGCCACCTTGAGGTACGCTGTATACTCGGGAGTGGTGAGCACACGCTCGCCACCGAGGGGGGAAGAGTTTTTATCTTCAAACGATGTGTATTTTTCGCCCTTGCAAACAGCGTCAACCGCCTCTGCAATTTTGTGGTATGAGCCAGTGCCAAGCACCGCGTCAACCTCGGGCATTTCGTCAAGGATTTGCTCGCGGTATCTTTCCGCAAGGCAACCTGTGGCGATGATAGCCTTTAATTTTCTGTTTTTCTTGAGCCATGCAACATCAAGAATGTTTTCGATGGCCTCTTCTTTTGCACTTTGAATAAAACCGCAGGTGTTTATAACGATAATGTCAGCCTCGGTTTCGTCGGGGGTGATTTCGTGCCCCGCGTCTGCTAAAATCTTTAACATTACCTCGGTGTCAACCAAGTTTTTGGAGCAACCGAGAGATACAAATCCTATTTTCATATACGAGAGCCGCGGAGAAAACCTTTTTTATAAGAAGGTTTTCCCGCACCCTTTCCAAAAATTTTTACTGTTTCTGCCTTCCCAAAAGTGGTAAGCCTTAATTAAAACCCTTGCTTATAAAGCACCTTTTTCATTTCAAGCGCCTCTTCGCGTGTTTCGGGTTTTACTTTGCCAAATGTTTTTTCAAGCAATTTATGCTTGAAAATGGCAAAATCTTCATTTGAATATTTTTTTTCGATTACGGCGTTGATTTTACCCGCGCTATACCCTTTTGCAAGGAGCATAAGCGTGACTTTGCGCTTGCCGAAATATCTTTTTTCGACTAAATCGCGAAGGTAACTTTCAATCTGCCACTCCTCATCGATATAGCCGCAATCTGCGACATAATCTGACGCGTTTTTTGCACATTCATGTGAAAAACCCCGTCTGCGGAGTTTTTCGTAAAGCTTTGTTTTTGAGCATTGCCCCGCCCCAATGATACGGAGCGCGGCACGCCTTGCGGTATAAGACTTTTCAGCCTCTTGCAAAGACTCAAAATCAAAGTCGGTATCGCCTTTTTTAATGCCCGAATTTAAAAAATCTTCGGCACTTACTGTCAGCGTATTTTTTACACCGTCAATATCAATTGTAATCTTTACTCCATCGCCGCTATCGGCGCCGGCACATCTTAAAACAATCACTCGTCAAGCTCGAATTCTCTTACATCAAAGTCATCGTCAAGTTCAAACGCCGCCTCAATGTCCTCGTCAAGAAGCTCGGGTTTTGCCGCCGCGCGCACCTTTTCTTCGATTTCGTTTGCGATTTCGGGATGTGTTTCAAGGAATTTGCGCACATTGTCCTTACCCTGACCGATTCTGTCCTCGCCGTAGGAGAACCAAGAACCGCTCTTTTTGATTATGCCAAGCATTTCGCCAATATCGATAATTTCGCTGATTTTGGAAATGCCCTTGCCAAAAAGAATGTCAAATTCTGCACTACGGAAGGGGGGCGCAACCTTGTTTTTAACAACCTTGCACTTTACATGGTTGCCGTAAACATCGCCGCCCGACTGTTTGAGTGCCTCTTTTTTGCGGACATCAATACGCACGGATGCATAATATTTAAGCGCGTTACCGCCACTTGTAACTTCGGGATTACCGTAAACAACGCCAACTTTGTCACGGAGCTGGTTGATGAACACAACCACACAGTTGTTTTTTGCAACAACGCCCGAAAGTTTGCGCATTGCCTGCGACATAAGGCGTGCCTGAAGTCCCACATGGGATGCACCCATGTCACCGTCAATTTCCTGACGGGGAACAAGTGCCGCAACCGAGTCGATAACGATGACATCAATTGCACCCGAGCGCGCAAGCGCCTCGGCAATTGAGAGCGCGTCTTCGCCGCAATCGGGTTGGGACACAAGCAAATCTGTGATATTTACACCGAGTTTCTTTGCATATCTCGGGTCAAGCGCGTGCTCGGCATCGATAAACGCCGCCTCGCCGCCCGCCTTTTGCGCCTCGGCAATGATATGTAATGCAACTGTGGTTTTACCCGAGGATTCGGGGCCGTAGATTTCTACAATTCTGCCGCGCGGAATGCCGCCGACACCGAGCGCAAGGTCAAGCGAAATTGAACCGGTGGAAATTGCATCAATCTCCTCGTCAAGTCCGTCGCCAAGTTTCATAATTGCGCCCTTGCCAAAGTCCTTGGTAATCTGCGAAAGCGCTGTACCAAGCGCCTTTTTCTTGTCTACTGCTACTTCCTCTGTAACTGCCTTTGCTGTTTTCTTTGTTGCCATAATGGAAAAACCTCTCTTAAAATAAATTTTTCCCTCTTTTTTACTCTTTTAAATAATGTCAAAACTCCTCATCCGTCACTTCGTGACACCTTCTCCCACAGGAGAAGTCTATTTATAGTTGTTTTTTGCTCATAATGACCAAATATCTTCCTTGAGAAGCCTTCCCCAGAAGGGGAAGGGGGACCGCTACGCGGTGGATGAGGTGTTTGTTTGCCCCTTTTAATATGTAGGGCTGTCAAGTCTGTAATAATATGTGGGCACGATTTTGCCGTCCTTATCGGTTACAATGGGGGCAAATGTGTCGATATATCTTACAACAATAATTTCAATCGGCTCCTCTTTGCCGTTTGCAACGCTGTTAATCTTGACAGTCGCTCTGTCTTTTGTGCTTTTGATTACCTTAATTGAGCCGTAATCAAACTCACGGTCACAGATTTCATAAACTGTGGAATTTGCCTTTTGCATAAGCCCCATTTCACCCTCTATAAAGCGCGCACCTTCAACCGAGATATCGGTAGAAGTTCCCTCAAACGCGGCCTCGTAGAGAATCGCGGCATATTCGGCGGTGAAAACCTTTTCGCTTGCTTCTTTTATCTCAAGTATGGAGTTTAAGCCGTACTTTTCGGTATCGCAATAAAAGTAGCCGCCGTTTTTTGCCACATTTGAAATGTTGCCGTCAACCTCAAAACCCTCTCCAAAATAAATTTCGTTTAAAGGCTTTGACAAATCAATAAGGCTTGGCAATACCGCCGCAATTTCGTCGGCGGTAATTTTTGCCGTGCATGATGAAAACAAAAGTGAAACGATTAAAACTGAAAAAACAAGTAAAAATACTTTAAGCTTCTTCATTTTCTGCACTCACCTCAACAGCCTCTATTGCTTCAAGCTCCTCGTCATCGGCTTTGGCAACCTTTGCAAAGTTTACAATCTTTGCACCGTCGTCAAGGCGCATTACAATTACGCCGCCCGCGGTACGCGAGTAGGTATTGATGCCGCTAACGGGGGTACGGATGATGGTACCTTCGTTTGTGATGAGCATGAGGTCATCATTTTCGTCAACGGTTGCAATGGATGTGAGTTTACCCGTTTTGTCGCTGATTTTGTGAGCCGCAACGCCCTTACCGCCACGGTTTTTCATGGTGCGGAACTCGTCAAACTCGGAGAGTTTGCCGTAGCCGTTTTCGGTGATGGTAACAAGTTTCTTGCCCTCTTCTACAAGTGCAACGCCGCAGACATAGTCATCGTCAGCAACTCTGATACCGATTACGCCGCGCGCGGTTCTACCCATTGCGCGAGCCTCGTTTTCGTCAAAGCGAACCGCGTTACCCTCATGAGTTGCGATAACAAGCTCGGTTTCGCCCGTGGTGAGTTTAACAAATACAAGTTCGTCACCCTCGTCAAGGTTAAGCGCAATCTTGCCGCCCTTGCGGTGGTATGCATATTCGGAAAGAAGTGTACGCTTGATGATGCCGCGCTTTGTTACCATGGTGAGGAATGCTTCATCTATAAACTCAGCAACCTCAATCATTGATGTAACTCTTTCGCCCTGCTCAATATCAAGCATATTTATGATATTTGAACCCTTTGCGGTTCTCGAAGCCTCGGGAATCTGATATGCCTTGCGCATGTGAACTCTGCCACGGTTGGTGAAGAAGAGAATGTAGGAGTGGCTGTTTGTAACAATAACCTTTTCGATAAAGTCCTCTTCCTTTGTGGACATACCGATGATACCCTTGCCGCCGCGGTGCTGTGCGGTGTAGGTGTCAGCGGGAAGACGCTTGATGTAACCCGCATTTGTGAGAGTGAGCACACATGCGTGACGCTCGATAAGGTCCTCAAGGTCAATTTCGTCCTCTGCCTCAAGAATATCTGTGCGGCGGGGGTCGGAGAATTTATCCTTGATTTCGGTGAGTTCCTCTTTAACAATTGCGGCAACCTTTTCTTCGGAGGCAAGAATACCGCGAAGTTCCTCAGCGCGGTCGCGAAGGAATGTGAGTCTATCCTCAATCTTCTGACGCTCCATGCCGCTAAGGCGACCGAGTGTCATTTCGACAATTGCCTGAGCCTGACGCTCGGAAAGGAGGAAACGCTCCATGAGTGCGGTCTTTGCCGCGCTTACGGATTCGCTCTTCTTGATAAGTTCGATAATCTCGTCGATGTGGTCAAGCGCAATCTTGTAACCCTCGTAAATGTGCATTTCCGCAAGGGTTTTGTCAAGGTCAAACTTGGTGCGGCGAGTGATGATTTCCTTTTGGAAATCAATGTAGTTGCGGAGAATATCTTTGAGTGTGAAAATCTTGGGCACACCGTTTTCAAGCGCAAGCATGTTAACGGAGAATGTGCTTTGAAGTTCGCTGAATCTGTAAAGCTGATTTAAAATTACCTGCGCGTTTGCATCGCGGCGAAGGTCAACAACAATTCGCATACCCGCCTGACCGCTTTCGTCGCGGATGTCGGTGATACCCTCAATGCGCTTGTCATTTACAAGATCGGCAATGCTCTTTACAAGGTTGGACTTGTTTACCATGTAGGGGATTTCGGTGAAAATGATGGAGTTTTCTTCTTCATCAATATCCGCCTTTGCGCGCACTACAACTCTACCCTTACCGGTTTCATAAGCATCGCGGATGCCCTTGGTACCGTAAATTGTTGCATAGGTAGGAAAGTCGGGGCCCTTGATGTGCTGCATGAGTTCATCCACACTGATTTCGGGATTATCCATCATTGCAAGTGTGCCGTCAATAACCTCGCCAAGGTTGTGGGTGGGGATATTTGTCGCCATACCAACCGCGATACCTATTGCACCGTTTACAAGAAGGTTCGGAAATCTTGTGGGAAGCACGGTGGGTTCCATACGGGTGTTATCGAAGTTTGGCACCATGTTTACAACATCTTTTTCGATGTCGGTCATGAGTGCATCGGCGATTTTGGAGAGTTTTGCCTCGGTATAACGGTAAGCGGCCGCGCCGTCACCGTCTACATTACCGAAGTTACCCTGACCTTTAATAAGCGGATAGCGATAGGAAAAGTCCTGCGCCATACGCACCATTGTGCCGTATACTGCAGCGTCACCGTGAGGATGGTATCTACCGAGAACATTACCTACTGTGGTAGCCG
>JAZQWE010000230.1:0-3557 GCA_045632225.1 Eubacteriales bacterium
TGAAAGGGAAAAACGGAGTAAAACTCTCGGGCGAAATAATGCAAATCGGCGCAATTAAACTTGATGAAAACTGCAATATAATCGGTGATTTTTCGCTCTGCGTTAAACCGCATTTTTACAAAAGACTCAATAAGCGCGTGAGAGAACTCACGGGCATTACCAAAGAAGAACTCGCCGCAGCAGATATTTTCCCCGCTGTGTTTGCACAGTTTGATGCATTTTGCGGCGAAAATCCAACGCTTGTCACATGGGGATTTGACGATGTTCCGATTTTGCGCCAAAACCTTATTGCTTGGGATCTCGGCACCGAAATTTGCGAAAACTCGTACAATCTTCAAACAATTTTCAACACACAGACAGACGGCGGCAAGTCACAGCGCTCGCTTGCATTTGCACTTGAATATTTTGGCATTGTGCCAACGCTTGAGGCGCATGATGCATTGCACGATGCGTATCACACAGCGCTTGTTGCGCAAAAACTTGACCTTAAAGGCGGCATTAGCGCTTACGGCGGCGGCAGTTCAGGCGCACTTTGGGAGCATCCGCTTTCAACCGACTCGTTCTACCCCTATCAGGCAAAGCGCAACGCGTTTGCAGACAAATCCCTTGTCACAATCCCCTGCCCCACTTGCCAAAAGGAACTTGCAACCACAAAATGGGTTACCAAGGGCGGCAATTTTTATGTTGCACTTGCAAAATGCGCGGAGCATGGCGAGTTTATCGGCAGAATAAAATTTTCCCATGTTTCAAACACCTCACTTTCTGCAGTGAGAAATATTTTCAAAGGCTCGTCCTTTGCCACCGAGCATTATAACGAAGTTTTTGAAAAATCCGAGCGCCGCAAAGAGCGCTTTAAGGAAAAAATGAAAGAACAACGCAAACAAAAAAGAGAAAACCGCGACGGAGAATAATCCATCGCGGTTTTTTATGCCCAAAACTTAATTGTTGACAAGTCAACATCTTTGTGGTATCATATCAGCGTATGATAATTTTATCTGAAAAAGGAATGAATATAAATATGGAACAAGAGCGTTTTATGCGTTTTGTCAATCTTATTGACGGCATACACAAAAGCATTCAAAAAATAAGAATTGATAACGCCGCCTCTTTTGGCATAAAAAGCGTTCATATCTTTTGGGTGTACAAACTGTTGTCCCACCCTGAGGGATTAAGCGCGGCCGAACTTGCCGCCAATAATAATATTGACCGCTCGCTGATTTCGCGCGAAATTTCAGCGCTTGAGGCAAACGGACTTATTAAAATTGAAAAGCCAAACGGCAAGAGAAACTACAATTCCAAACTGACACTTACGGAAATCGGCATTGAAACCGCCACAAAAATCAAGCAACTTGCAATGAATTTTCAAAGCATAATCGGCAAGGATGTGCCAGACGGCGAACTTGAAACTTTTTATTCCGTGCTCGAAACTTTCTATAATAAATTTGAAACTTTAAACGAGGAGAAAGCATGAAAAACTATCCTTATTACAAGTCAAAAACCTATGTAAATATCCGCGAATTTATTGAACATCTTGACCGCACTTACGGCGAAAACACCGCTATTTCTTACAGAAAAAAGCCCCATGATGACGAAATTCATCTTCGCAACTACTCCCACCTTTGCAAAGATATCCGCGCGATTGCCACAGCTCTTATAAGCCGCGGATATGGCGCACACTCCCATGTCGCGCTCATTGGCAAACTCACCTACGGCTGGATTTGCACATACTACGCAATGCTTGCAATCGGCGCTGTACTTGTTCCCCTTGACCCCGAATGGCATGCAGAAGACCTTGCAGACACCGTTAAAAAGGCAGAGTGCACCTCCCTTTTCTGCTGTGACGATGTACTTGCAAACAAGGCAGAAACCATCTGCGCCGCAGCAGGCATTGAAAGAGTTGTAGCAATCGACTATGCAGAAAGCGACCTCACACTTGAAAAACTCTTGCTTGAGGGCATCCAGCTTCGCGAAAACGGCGACATGGGCTATGAATCGGCTCGCATCAACCCCGACAAACTCTCACTCCTTGTGTTCACATCGGGCACAACCGGCAAGGGCAAGGGCGTTATGCTCACCCAAACCGCAATTCTCTCAAACCTTGCGGGCGCGATGAACCTTATCAAAATCCGCGAGTGTGGCAGAACCGTCGGCGTTCTTCCCCCGCACCACACTTTCGGCTCAACTGTAAATATTCTCGCCAACATGGCATTCGGTACCCACATGTACCTTTCCTCGGGCGTGCGCTACATCGTAAAAGAACTCAAAGAACATCGCCCCACCCACCTTATTTTAGTTCCCCTCTACCTTGAAACATTCTACCGTAAAATCAAGGCATCTATCGCCGACAGCGGCAAGGAAAAAATACTTTCAGGCATGATGAAAGTTACAAACTTCGTTAGCCGTACGGGTCTTGACATGCGCCAAAAGCTTTACAAAAACATGCTCAGCGCATTCGGCGGCGAGCTTGAACTTGTTGTTTCGGGCGGTGCTCCCCTCACAAGCGAGGTTGCTGACACATTTGAATCTTTCGGCATAACAATTATCAACGGTTACGGCATCACCGAGTGTGCTCCACTCCTTTCTGCAAACCGCGATAAACAGCAGAAAAAAGGCAGTATCGGAATGCCCGTTCCCAATACAATTGTCAAGGTTAAAGACCCCGACGAAAACGGCGAGGGCGAAATTATCGCCAAGGGTCCAAATGTAATGCTTGGCTATTACAAGGACGAAGAAGCCACCAAAGAGGCGTTTGACGAGGACGGCTATTTCCGCACGGGCGACATCGGAAAATTTGATGATGACGGCTGGCTCTACATCACCGGCCGCGCAAAGAACCTCATCATCCTTTCAAACGGCAAAAATGTTTACCCCGAGGAAATTGAGGTTGAACTTGCCACCGTTCCCGGCGTGGTTGACATTGTTGTTTACGAGGGAATTTCAAAGCGCGGCGGCGAACACAATGCCATCGTTGCAGAAATTTTCCCCGATGCCGAGTTTATCAAGAAAAATAATATTGAGGATAAGCAGGCATACTTCCGCAAATATATCAATGACTTTAACAAAAATGCGGTAGCGTATAAAAAAATCGGCGTTCTCAAGATAAGAGAGTGCGAATTTCCCAAGAATACCCTCCGCAAAATCACAAGATTTAAGATTGATAAAACAATTGACTAAACTTTTTTCAAAAAGTTGTTGACAAATCGATTTTTAAGTGATATTATATATAGGTCAGCAAGAGTTGACCTATATATGCGCTTGTAGCTCAGTGGATAGAGTGCCCGGCTACGAACCGGTAGGTCGCAGGTTCGAATCCTGCCAGGCGCGCCATAAAAGCACAATGGATTTTTCCATTGTGCTTTTTTGCTACATGGGGGTTGATTTGGTTCTGCGCTAAAAGCCGTAGGCTTTTATTATGGCTTGCGTAGCAAGACATTGCAGGTCATCGAATCCTGCCAGGCGCGCCATAAAACTCCGAGGACTTTCGTCCTTGGAGTTTTTTGCATCATTAGACTGGTGGGATTCGAAGGGCGCGTGTTAAAAAGGCTGCCGGGGGCAGG
>JAZQWE010000231.1:0-3649 GCA_045632225.1 Eubacteriales bacterium
AATTTCAGGCGAAATGCCGGTTTCGATAACCTTGCGGATATCAATACCTACGGGGAGGAAGTCGAAATCGAGGTTGGGAAGCGAGAATGCGGGGTTCTTGGAAATACAAATCTTTTCCATCTCGCGGGTGAGTGCGATACCATCCTTGAGTTTAAGACCGCGAAGGCTCATAACGATAGGAGCAGCTGCTGCCGCAAGACCACCCATACCTGCACACTCAACTACACAGCTATCGCCCTTCCAGGGAAGCTGGTCAGCATCGGTGAACTTGGTGGAGGTGTAAAGACCCTTCATCATAGGTGCGGGCGCGGTGAACCACTCGTTTTCGCCAAGACCTGCAACCTTAATACCAAAGGTTACACCGTTACCGCAGATAGCAGTAACCATGGTGGAGTAAGGAGTATTGATAGCGCTGAGCATTGCGCTACGGCTTGCACCCTGACCGATGCAATGGAAGAAACGGGGAGTTTCAACAATGTAGTCAAGAGTGTCAAGAATCTGCTGACGGTCAAAACCTTCAAGCTTGAAGAGTTCGGGAAGAATCTTCTTGTCAAAGAGAAGGTCAGCCGCGCTCTGACGGGTGTGGTTTTCGTCACCCATTACAAAGCTTTCAGCGAGGATGGGCTTAATAGGAAGTCCGCCCATCTGTTTGATAGCAGCCTTCATTACGGGGAAGAAATAATCCTTCATCTTGCGGAGGTAATCAGCGATAACCTCGGAGTAAAGACCCCAACCGCAGAAACCGCCCTGGTTAGGACCTTCTGCGGGGAAGTTTGCGGAAATCTTGCCGGTTCTTCTGTCTTCGATGATAAACATCGCTACGCTCTTGGTAATGATACCGGTACCTGCACCTACGGTGTTGGTGTTAAGAGCGGGAAGAAGCTTAATCTTACCGGATTCGATAAGCTTAATAGCATCTTCGTCGGTTTCTGCCCAGTGCTCGAAACGGCACGCGGATACAAGGCCGCGGCGGTGAAGCATGGTCATGTTTTCATAGTCAATCGGAGGGCCGGAGTGAATAACGGTGTAATCATCAAGACCTTCGATAACTTCACCTGCAGGAAGAATATCAACGAGGTAAGGCTCGGAATCGATAATGCAATGAACTGCAGTTTCGTTAGCCGCGTCGATCTTTTCCTTGATTTCGGGAGCGGAAATCTTATTGAGAGCATCAAGCACTTCTGCGCTCTGCTTTACAGGAGGCTTCCACTCAACCTGAGTTGCCTTTACATCCTGTGATACGAGTGCATCATAGAAGAACTGTGTGCCGATGTTAATGACCTTAAGGTCGCTCTTATATGTCTTTTCTGCCATTTAAACTCAGCCCCTTTCTTCAAGCGCTGCAAGGAATGCACTTGCAAGCTTTGTGCTTTCATAGTTACTTCTGGTTACGATAACGCCTGCATCAGCGAGCATCTTTTCTGCCGCGAGAGTATCCTGAGGGTCCTCAAGAGAGCCGCAAACATTGGAGATGAAGATGAGGTTGCTGCCGGCTTCCTTGAGTGCCTTGCACTCGTTTGCAAAAGGAGTTACGGGGTCTGCCGCAACGCCGGGGCCCATGATAAAGTCCATGGTTACAACTGCAACTTCGGGGTCAGCAATTTCCTTCTTGAGTCTCTTAAGCTTGAGGATGGGGTCAAATACGGGGTGAGGTGCTTCAGCTGTGAAGTCCTCAGCGCCGAGGTCGAGGATGCAGTGACCAACGCTTACATCGTGGTCGGGAATCTGAGTGGAGTACTTGGTGTTGAGGTTGGAGTTGAGCTGTACACCCTTATTGTGCTGGGTGTAGTAAATCATACCTTCCTCGGTGAAAGTACCGCCGCTGAAAAGACCGCGAACATACTTCTGCTCAGGGCGAAGTGCTGCAACCTTTTCTGCAACCATAGCCTTGATTTCGTCATCGGTGTAGCCCATTTCGGGAGCCTTGCCGGTGCAAAGTTCAACAGCCTTCTTTGCAGCCTCTTCAAGGCTGAATGTGCCGTGAACATTGTGGCCTTCATAAAGCGCTTCAGTTGCGCCAAGGAAGATTGCAACAACGGGCTTGGTAAGTCTGTCTGCCGCGCCGAGAACCTTTGCCATAACATCAAGGTTTGCAAGTTTTGAAACAAGAACGATTACCTTAGTATCGGGATCGTCTTCGAGTTTGCGCATACCTGCGAGCATGGTGATACCACCGATTTCGGGAAGGAGGTCATGACCGCCGGTACCGATAATGGAGGATACGCCAAGGCCAAGGCGCTCAACGATGCAAGAAACTTCCTGACATCCCGAGCCGGATGCGCCTACGATACCTACAGGACCGGGACGAACGATGGAACCTGCACCAAGTGCTACGCCCTTGATAAGGCCAACACCGCAGTCAGGACCCATAACGAGTCTACCCTTTTCAGTACCGTACTTCTTGAGGTCTGCTTCTTCTTCAAGAGATACATTATCACTGAAGATAAATACATCAAGACCCATGGAAAGAGCTCTCTTTGCCTCTGCGTGAGCGTACTCACCGGGGAGAGAAATCTGTACAAGGTCATATTCATCCTCACGGAGGTCAATCTCCGAAAGGCTCTTATAGCTTACGCTGCCATCGCCTTCCTTATGGTCGATAAGGTCGCGCATGGTCTTCATAGCAGCTTCTGTCTGCTCCTCTGTGTCTGCAGTTACAGCCATAATAAGGTCATTGGGAGTTACCTCAGGAATATCGTAACCAAGGTCATCGATAAGAACCTCAAGGTTTGCGGGGGTGCCCATGCCGCTTTCAGCGTTGGAAACGCCATCAAGCTTCATAACCTTTGCACTTACAGCCATAAGAGAAACGGAGTCAACATAACGGTTTGCAATTACAACAACCTTTTTCATTTATGTTTATTCCCTTCTTATTATTTATATTGTTTCTTTAAGCACTACTGTGCCTTCGGGAGTATTGCGGATAACTACGCGATACTTCTCTTCTCCCTCATCCTCATGGTCAAGGCGTACATGGCATCCGCAAGTTTCTTTGCGGGCATCTGCGCTAAGAGCAAGGAGGAATGCGGTCTGGAGGTCATTTACAAGACGAACTGTTTCAAACGCAAGTTCATCGGAAATACCTTCCATAGAGGAATTGTCAAGTTCATCAAGGAGATCGCCGATCTCATTGATTGCTTCATCAAGTTCGCTTGCGGTACGAAGAACATTGAGTTTTTCGGAAAGAACCTTCTGCATTTTTGCACGAATGGTATCAAGCTGTTCCTTGGTAACAACATTTTCGCCCGAAAGAGAGAGAGTATCTTCCACAAAATCTTCTGCATCGTCATCGGTAACCTGAACATTGGTGGCATTTGCAAGGTAATCTGCAACGCTTTCGCCTGCGATTCTGCCAAATACCATTGTTTCAAGGCCTGCGTTACCGCCAAGACGGTTTGCACCGTGAAGACCGCCGATGATTTCGCCGCACGCGTAAAGCCCCTCGATGCCGCTGAAGCAATTTTCGTCAACTGCTATGCCGCCAAGAGATGTGTGAGGTGCGGGTGCGATTTCAAAAGGTGTGGTAGCAATATCAATTCCCACATCGCTGTAACGCTTTACATAGGAATCATATTGCTCGTTAAGGCGGTCACGGCCAACACCGCGGCAATCGAAGAATACGCCGCCGTTTTCGGTTCCGCGACCTTCT